>CAJOLG010000037.1 GCA_905235315.1 uncultured Solobacterium sp.
ATATAAAGGACATCTTAGCCGGATAACAACAAGGTGTCTTTTTTCTTAGGCAGATCCGATGAAAACGTTCGTTGTTAAGCGGCAGGAAGAAACCACGGGAGAACGGCAAGCCGGCAGATGCAGCTTCCGTATCACGCAGGAAAGAACGCAGTGGTAAAGAGGTACCTGAATGGTGCTAAAATAGAAAAAAACATGCATGTTTGCATATACCGGATAATCGAAAGAGACACGACAGGAGGAATGAACTATGGGCCTCAAACGCACGCCATGTGACCGTTCCTGGGCATATACACAGGAAGAGGTCGCATCATTTATGAACACACCGAATGTGGATGATCAGATCGGCATCGATTTTGCCTATCGCATACCAAAAGAGAAGGTGCTTGCGCTTTTGCCGCCGCATCTGGAGTATTTCGACAATATCGCAGTCGGCTATCTGCGCCAGCTGCGGGCTGCTGAATTTGCCTCCCCGTACAATGAGCTGTGCATTGCTGTACTGGCAAAATACGGGGATGCGGTGGGTCCCTATGCGGTCACACTGATGCTGCACGGACCGGGCGCCGAGTGCGGACAGATCTGCGGTGCCGAACTGGCGCCGATCCCCAAGAAACTTGCCGATGATATTGTGATTGACCGCTTTGGTGACAAGGTGTCTGCACATGTTGTGCGCCACGGAGAAAGAATCTTTGAGATCGGCATTGACCTTTCACAGCCGTACAACGATGAGCAGATGGGCAATGGTCTGCTCGGAGACGGAAGTAATGTCGGAAAGACCGTGGAGGGAATGCAGATGTATCACCGCCACGCCCTGTATCAGACAGAAGACGGCAGGACGGAAGCGGATCATGTGCAGCTTTGCGGCATGACCGTTTCCACAAAAACATCACAGTTTGAAAAAGGACGGATCACCAAACTGGAATTCCGCTCCACACCGGATGATCCGTATGAAGAGATCACCGCCGAGTCGCTGATCGGAGCCGACTGGGCGATTACCGAAAAGTGCATCATGCAGAGCGGCACCGTTCTTGGCGATTTGGATCCGAAAGAAACCTTGCCGTACCTGCTGGCCTGTTTCTATGATTCGGCGCTGTTTGGAAAGAATACGGTGCGCCTGCAGTTCAGGTAAGAGAAAGGAATCGATAACAATGCAGAAATATGCAGTGACAGAAGAAGATGTAAAATTCTTTGCATACCGTCCTTCCTTTGAAAACGAAGAAGGGCTTGCGTTCTGCTATGAAGCAGATCCCGCAAACATTAAAAGCGTGCTGCCGCCATGTCTGGATTATGTGGATTCTCTCGTCCATGGTCATATTGTCGAAGTCAGAGATTCAAAAATCGGCGCTTCCTTTATGGAACTCGCACTGTATGTCAATGCCGGGCATAATGGAACGGTGCAGCCGTATGTGCTTGCGACGCTTGTTCATGGCCCCGGTGCCGAGAATGCGATGATCGCTTCCGGCCGCATCGGTGCCATTCCGGTGAAGATCGCAGATGAGATTCTCTGCCGCAAACGGGGAAACCGCATCTATGCCAAAGCGGTGCGCCACGGTGAAACAATCTTCGAAATTGAGGCCGCAGCCGGTACGTACAATGAACCGAACGCTGCCGGTATTCTGAATGACACAACCGATGAAACGATTCATGAAGATCAGTGGGGACGCAAGTTCAGGATTTCATGGGCAGAAGATGAAGGCTATGGGCCGGAAGGCGTGACCCGTTTTGCGGATACCCGCTTATGTTCCATCCGCACCGAAACAGTCAAGACGAGCCATGAACCGGCAGCGATTCTGGGTGTCAGTGCGGTATCCACGCCGGATGATCCCTATGGTGTGCTGGCAATGGTCAGACCGTTGGGCGCCGCATGGGAGAACATCCGTTCATTTACTGTACTCGGCACAAGAACCGTTGAACGGATTGACGCAGCTGAGAATATGCCGTATTTCATGGCCGGCCGCTTTGACCGTTCGATGATGATCGACCACGGCAAACGCCATGCCAGAACGCTGGATATCTGAAACCGAAAATCAGGCGCAAAAAAAGCAGGGCGGAATCGAATGATTCCGTCCTGTTTTGTGTCACTTTATTATTTGTTGATATCCAGTACTGCGTCGTATGCGTTGTGGATTGCATCGAGAGCGAGACCCGGTGTACGGAGGGCATCGCCTACCTTGTAGAAAGGAATGCCGAGTTCTTCGCATTTGGCGGTAAGATCGGACGTATCTTTCGCCCGCGAGCCGACTGCCATAACGAGAAGGTCAGCTTCTACTTCGACCGGTCCTTCTTTTCCTTCAGCGATAACTTTGCCGTTTTCCAGTGCTTTGACCGTTGTGCCGGTCAGAACGGTTACAGGCTCTTTCTTCAGTTCCAGCTGGGTAGCCACTTTGCGCAGCAGTCCGAGTTCGGAAAGGATCTCATCTTTCATTTCCAGAACGGTAACGGGAATGCCTTTTCCGGCAAGGAATTCTGCGGTTTCCATACCAACCAGACCACCGCCGATGACAGCGGCTGTTTTGGCACTGACTTCTTTGCCGGCCATGATCTCATGAGCCGTCACGACTTCGGTGTTTTCCGTTCCCGGAATATTCAGGATGATCGGATCGGAGCCCGTCGCGATGATGACAGCGTCCGGCGCTTCTTTGGCAATCGTATCAGCATCTGCTTTTGTGTTCAGATGGATCTCAGCGCCCTCATCCTGAATCTTTTTGATTGCCTTTTCACATGCGTAGGCGAAGTCGTTCTTGCGGGGAAGGGAACCGGCAAGAAGGAACTGTCCGCCGAGGTGATCCGATGCCTCATAGATTACAGGTTTGTGGCCGGATTCCAGCAGTGCATCTGCCGCTTCAATACCGCCGATACCGCCGCCGATGATCAGTACTTTCTTCGGAGAATCCGTTTTGACCAGTTTCTTGGCTTCTTCTTCAAGAAGGGCAGGGTTTCTCAGGCAGGTGATGTGTCTGTAGGACGGATCTTCAAGAACTTTGAAGAAGCGGTCGAAACATCCCTGGTCGCAGCCGATGCAGTAGCGGATCGCATCTACCTTGCCGGCTTTTGCCTTGTTGCAGAATTCCGGATCTGCGAGCTGGGCACGGGACATGATTACAAGATCTGCCTTGTCTTCTTCGAGGATCTGCTCTGCCAGTTCCGGCTTGTTGATACGGCCGGCCGGCATTACCAGCATCCCTGTCTCGCGGCGGATGCGGGCAGCATCCTCCACGTTGAAGCCGTTGGGAACATCAACCGGAGCCACTTCATAGATTGTTGCGTCGGTAATAATGTTGCCGCGGGAAACGTTGATGATATCAACACCCAGTTCTTTGGCATCTTTGCAGAAATCAATAACATCCTCAATGGTAAGGCCGCCTTCCAGACAGTCGTCATGGCAGTCAACCCGCATTGACAGCGGCATGCCGTCCGGCATATTGGCGCGAATCGCCTTGATTACAGCCAGCGGGAATTTCTTGCGGTTCTCGTGGCTTCCGCCCCATTCATCGGTTCGTTTGTTGAAACCGCCCGACAGCATGACATGCGGCAGGTAGTTATGCGCACAATGCAGCTCGATGGCGTCAAAGCCTGCTTCAACCGCACGTCTTGCGGCTTCGCCGTAAGCATCAATGATAGAGTACAGCCGTTCGGAAGTGACAGCCGGAATCACGACTCCCGGAGCGACCGGGGTGTCACTCGGCACGATGACTTCCGCCTTCGGGTCGCTGGATACGCCGATGCTTCCCTGCCACAGCTGCAGGCAGATCTTGCCGCCGGCCTCATGGACGGCATCCGTCAGTTTTCTGAAACCGTCGATATACTTGTCTTCGGCAATCGACAGATAGCATATCGGGGAGCTTGCTTTGTCTACGGATGTGACCTCCACAAGATTCAGACCGACGCCGCCTTTGGCGCGTGCGACATGGTACGCAATGAGGTTGTCGGTCATGGATTTGCCGTCTTCTGTCATTGCGCCGGTTGTGGTGCCCATAGCAGACATGACGACACGGTTTCTGAGTTCAAGATCACGGATCCTGATGGGCTCAAACAGTTTGTCAAACATTATTATTTCCTCCTGGATGCATTTTCTGCGGGAACGAAAACGCATCTCCTTCTTTATATTTTAAAAATATCACCCAGGGAGAAACCCGTTCAATTGACATATGCAAGAAACAGAAGAAGGGTTTTTGTGCAGATGTCAAACAGGGAAATGGCCTGGGTTTTACGCCGCCGGTAAGAACAGCCGAGCGGAATCAGACCCCAGCCATAAACCCCGGTAAACTGCATCCATGCATGGAATAATACAAGGTTATATTTGTTTTTTTATATTTTTATAAAAGCGGCGTTGAATGGACAACGTATTTTCCAATGCATGTAAATTTTTCACGGCAATTCAGATTGTCAAAATTTTATAAAAACTGATTAACAGAGTGTAAAGACCGTGAACGGAAGAAAATCTTATACTGCATACAGAATCGTTTTGCTCATAGGACGAAAATTCAAAAGGAGGAATAATTTTATGAGAAAAGGTTTTCTTGCAGCATCACTCGCTGCAACCATGGGATTAAGCCTGCTGGTCGGCTGCGGAACTTCATCTGAACCTGCAGCTGCAGCGCCTGCAGCTCCCGAAGCTACAGCGGAAGCAGCTCCCGCAGCGTCCAAACCGGCGAACTCCAAGCTCGTGGTTGGCTTCGCTCAGATCGGACAGGAGTCCGGCTGGCGTGACGGCGAAACAAACGACATTCAGTGGTATGCAGCTCAGCACACCGATGAAATCGACCTTGTCTTCGCAGATGCACAGCAGAAACAGGAGAACCAGATTAAGGCAATCCGTAACTTCATTGACATGGGTGTTGACGTAATCGCATTCCCGCCTGTAGTTGAAACCGGTTGGGAAGCAGTTCTCACAGAGTGCAAAGAAGCTGGCATTCCTGTAATCCTTGTTGACCGTGGTGTTGATGAGTCCTGCGCAGATCTGTATGCTACACAGATTTCCTCAGACTTTATCTGGGAAGGTGCTCAGGCAGCTGACATCGTCGGCGATCTCCTCGGCGGAAAAGGAAACGTTGTAGAACTCGAAGGTACCGTTGGTGCTTCGGCAGCTAACGAGCGTAAAGAAGGCTTCGACAAAGAGCTTGCTGACAAGTATCCTGACATCAAGATCATCGAGTCCCAGACCGGTGACTTCACAAGAGCTCTTGGTAAGGAAGTTATGGAATCGTTCCTGAAGTCCCACGACGACATCAACGCTGTATTCGCACACAATGATGACATGGCTCTCGGCGCAATCGAAGCTATTAAAGAAGCAGGTAAGAAACCTGGTGAAGACATTATCGTTGTTGGCTGCGACGGTGTTAAGGGCGCATTCGAAGCGATGGTTGCCGGCGAAATGAACGGAACCGTTGAGTGCAATCCTTGCCTTGCAAAGCAGATCTTCGAAACAGCTGCGAAGCTGAAGGCTGGAGAAACTGTCGACAAGTGGATCGTTTCCAACGATGGCGTATTCAGACAGGAAGATGCAGAGGCTGAACTCCCTAATCGTACATACTAATTTCTAAACTGAACTTATAGGGAAAACGCAGGATAGAGCCTTCGGGCTCTATCCTCTCTTTATCGGGGAGAATGTTATGAGTGAAAAAGAGTTACTGACAATGAGCAACATCTCAAAGAGTTTTCCGGGGGTGAAGGCTCTTGATGATGTGCAGTTCGGCTTGAGGGCAGGTGAAATACATGCCCTTTTGGGAGAAAACGGAGCCGGAAAGTCCACTCTGATCAAGGTGCTTACGGGAGTTGAAATCAAGGACAGCGGAACCATCATCATGGATGGCCGTGAAATCAATCCCCAGAGCCCCATTGATGCACAGAATGAAGGTATCAGCACCGTTTATCAGGAAGTAAACCTTTGCCCGGATCTGTCTGTGGCAGAGAACGTTTTTATTGGGCGCGAGCCCAGAAAGGGCAACCGTATTGACTGGAAAACGATCAACGCAAAGACGGCTGAAATTTTAAAGGAGTTTGATCTTGACATCAACGTGGAGGAGCGGCTGGATAACTATTCGGTAGCCATTCAGCAGATGATTGCCATCGCCAGAGCCGTTGATGTAAACGCAAAAGTCCTTATCCTCGATGAGCCGACTTCTTCTCTTTCAACAGCAGAAGTTAAAAAGCTCTTCGAAATCATGAATATGCTAAAAGACAAGGGCATGGGTATTGTGTTTGTAACCCACTTCCTTGATCAGGTATATGAAGTTTCCGACAGGATCACAATCCTCCGGAACGGTGCCTATGTGGGCACCTATGACGCTGACAAGCTTCCCATGATCGATCTCGTGGGCAAGATGATCGGCAAACTCTATGATGAGCTGGAAGAGATTCCCAAGGCTTCGGGCGATGACACAGAGGCAGAAGAGCTTATCAGGATAGAGAACGGCGAGACGGCTGACATTTCGAATGTAAATATCAGTGTTGAAAAGGGCAAGGTTACCGGCTTCTCAGGCCTCCTGGGATCCGGGCGAAGCGAGATTGCAAGACTCATCTTCGGAGCGGACAGAAAGACCGGCGGCAAGACATTTGTCAAAGGCAAGGAAGCGGATATCAGAAACCCGCTGGATGCCATCAAGAATGACATGGCCTTCTGCCCTGAAGACCGAAAGAAAGAAGGAATTGTCGGTGATCTCAGCATCCGGGACAACATCGTTATTGCACTTCAGTCAAAGCGCGGAGTCTTCCACAAGATTTCCAAAAAGGAAGCGGATGAGATCGCAGAGAAGCTGATTGAAGAACTGGCAATTAAGACGCCGTCCGCGGATCAGAAGATCAAGAATCTCTCCGGCGGAAACCAGCAGAAGGTTATTCTGGCCCGCTGGCTCGCAACCAATCCGGATCTGCTGATTCTGGATGAGCCGACACGAGGAATCGATATCGGTGCCAAGGCTGAAATCCAGAAGACCATAGTTGAACTGGCACAAAAAGGCATGAGCTGCATCTTCATTTCATCCGAAATTGATGAGATGGACAGATGCTGCAACAGAATGTTCGTTCTCAAGGACAAAGAGATCGTCGGAACCCTCAAGGGAGATGAGATCAGCCAGAATACGATAATGAAAATGATGGCGGGGGAGAATGAGGTATGAAAAAAATAACGCAATCGATGGAATTCAAACCATTCTGCGTACTGATTGCCATTATTCTGATCTGTGGCATTATATCAGGCGGTGACTTCTTTAAAATCACCATCGTAGATGGACACTTCTACGGGCGGCTTATCGACATTCTCCGTAACGGAAGCAAATATGCAATCCTCGCAGTCGGAATGACCATGGCGCTGGGAACCGGCGGAACCGATATCTCTGTCGGATCCGTCATGGCAATCTCCGGAGCCATTGCCTGCTCGATCGTTGACGAGAGAATCCTTGCGGGTCTTGGCGGAAACGTTGCGATCGCAGTGCTCCTTGCGCTTCTTGCGGGTGCGTTATGCGGAGCCTGGAACGGATTCATGGTAGCGAAGCTGAAGGTTCAGCCCATGGTCGCAACCATGATTCTCCTGACCGCGGGCCGTGGTATTGCGCAGCTCATCGCAGACGGCAAAATCGTAAC
The DNA here is from genome assembly GCA_905235315.1 of uncultured Solobacterium sp. Lineage (GTDB taxonomy): Bacteria > Bacillota_I > Bacilli_A > Erysipelotrichales > Erysipelotrichaceae > Bulleidia. The sequence continues at coordinate 7,579 of CAJOLG010000037.1, forward strand.
CATTACTTCGGAACCGTATTATCTGATCAGCGGAGGATACTTTCTGGGACTGCCGGTTCCAATGTATATCGCGATCGGGGTAATCATACTCTTCCTGCTGCTGACCAAAGGCACTGCCTTCGGAATGCAGGTGGAGTCCATCGGTGTAAACCAGGAATCCAGCCGGCTTTCCGGTATCAAGGTTGAGAGAAACCTGTGGATCATCTACATTCTCTGCGGTATGACAGCAGCGCTCGCCGGTATCATTGAGAGTGCCGGTATCAAGGGTGCTGACTGCAACAACTGCGGACTGATGATCGAGATGGACGGCATCCTTGCAGTTGCCATCGGCGGAACCGCGCTCTCCGGCGGACGGTTCTCCATCATCTCCAGTGTTATCGGTGCTCTGATTGTTCAGACCATCACAACCACAATCTATGCCTTCGGCGTTGCGCCTGAGCTGACACGAGTCGCAAAGGCGATCATCGTCATCATCGTCTGCCTGCTTCAGTCAAAACCGTTTATGGACTGGCTAAATTCCTTACTGCCGAAAAAATCGGCTAAGGGGGTGCAGGCATGAAAAAGACCAGAAGTATCAAGATTGAAAACATTTCGATGATTATCGCGTTCTGCCTGTTTGTGATTATGTTCATCGTAGGCAGCCTCCGGTATGATCATTTCGGAACCGTATCAACCTTTCTGAACCTGTTTAACGACAACGCCCACCTTATCGTAGTGGCGGTAGGTATCACCTTTGTTCTTCTGACCGGCGGTATCGATATCTCGGTATCCTCGGTGGTCGCGTTTACCTGCGTGTTCTCGGCGTATCTGCTTCAGAAAGGCTGGTCCGCAATCGTCGTCATTCCGATCGTATTGCTGATAGGTCTTCTGAACGGCTTCTGCGTCGGCTACTGTGTCCAGGTATTCAAGATCCAGCCATTCATCATAACGCTGGCGTCCCAGTTCCTTCTCCGCGGAATGTGTGCGGTCGTAAGTACGGTATCCATTCCCATTGAGAACAGTTTCTACAAGGCGGCGGCCCTGAAGAAGATCACCTTCAAAATAGGGGGAACAACCGCAAAACTGTATCTGTATGTATTCCTTGCCCTGCTCGTCGTTCTGGTCGCAGCCTATGTCCTGAAGTATACGCGCTTCGGCCGTACGATTTATGCCATCGGAAGTAACGAACAGAGTGCGGAGTACATGGGACTGGATGTCAAGCATGTGAAGATCGGCGCATACATGATCTGCAGCTTCTGTGCGGCACTCGGAGGCATCATCTTCAGCTTCTATACACTTGCCGGCTATTCCCTGCAGAACATGGGTATGGAACTGGATGCGATTTCATCAGCCGTCATCGGCGGAACGCTTCTGACCGGCGGTGTCGGTAATGTATTCGGATCCGTTATCGGTGTTCTTATCCAGGGTATCATCCAGACGATCGTTACTTATCAGAACCTGAATGCATGGTGGACAAAAGTTACCGTTGCCGCCCTGCTGTGCCTGTTTATCGTCATGCAGAGACTCATCTCCATCCGTGCCGACAAGCAGAAAGGGAAAGGCTGATTATCCGATCTTCGGACGTAACGCCCTCCATTGTCTGAACAGAAAAAACTCAGAGAAACCCATGGCAGAGATGCTGTGCGGTCTCTGAGTTTTTTGGTGTTTCCGCCGCAGCTGCGGGACGGATAATAGTACCGGGCGATGATACTTTTGTTTTATAATATTTTATGCTTGGAAAATGGCGGATCCTGCGGCATGCATATCTGCAGAATCGCCATGCATATTGATTTTATATAAGGATTCCGGACGAATGAAGACTGGCCTTTTTACAGAGCGCTTACGGCGGATGACTCTGAAGAAAAAGTTAATATGGAACTACTGTCTGATCTGCACGATACCTCTTTTGACGCTGGCTGTTTTTATGGTCAACCGGATGACGGCGGATGCGCAGCGGGAAACGGAACAGCACGCAGAACAGTTATCAAGACAGGTCGGCGATGCCATGAATGTGTACATGGGCATCTTTCGCGAGCTGTCGGACTACCTGGTTGAATCCATGGAGAGCGAGGCGGATCTTCCGAACGCCGATGAGCTGATGCTGCGGCGGCACAGGAATGTGCTCAGCACCTATCCTGAGATCGTAGGCATCGCGGTTGCGAATGAAGATGACAAGTTTCTCGGCACCGGGATGAGACGGGTATCGAGAGACCTTCTTGTGAATGAAGAATGGTTTCGCAAGGCGCCGGAGAGAGGCGGCGGGATCGCGGTTCTCAACTCCTCCGAAGGCAAGATCGTCATTACCAATGAAGCGTACAGTGCGGATCAGATTTTCTCCGTAATGGGGACGGGCGAGATTAACGGCAAAAAAACCGTGATTCTCATGGATATCAAAAAAGATGTCCTCGGTTCGCTGATTGATTCCGTTTCCGACAGTTCTGACAGTTTTGTATTTATTGAAGATGACAGCGGAAATATCGTCTATACGCCGGTAAGCCCTGTGGTATACCGGATCGATGAAAAGGGACTTGCCATCGGGGACGGGCAGCAGGAGACCCTGAAGATCCAGGGAAATGAGTACCTGCTCAGTGCGTCTTTGGAACAGCAGAGCGGCTGGAAATTCATCAGTGTCACCTCACTGATTGAACAGCAGAGAAAAGTCATGCGGATGTATCTGATTTCCATTGTGAGCGCCATATTGCTGGTGCTGGTGATCATATTTATTTCCAACAGGCTGGCGGAATCGTTTAACCGGCCGATTCAGAAGCTGACCAAGCAGATGCAGCTGGTTGAACAGGGAGATCTCTCGGTGCGGGCAAATCTCAAATACCATGATGAAATCGGAACGCTGGGCGATAATTTTGACCACATGCTTGATCGGATGAATACCCTGGTCGAGGATATCCAGACCGAGAAACAACGGACCCTGCAGGCAAGGCTGAAGTCTCTGCAGGAACAGATAAAGCCCCATTTCCTGTACAACACGCTTGACACCATCAACTGGATGGCCAGGGAACACGGAGCTGATGATGTGGTCAGAATGGTAGAAGCTCTGACAAATATGCTGCGGGTAGGACTTTCGCAGGGAAAAGACTATATTACGGTGCGCGAGGAGATTGAGCAGGTCAGAAACTATCTCTATATTCAGAGCGTGAGATATGAAAACAAACTCTCCTATGAGTTTGACATTGATGAGAACTGTATGGAAATCGTCATTCCAAAACTGATCCTGCAGCCGCTTGTGGAAAATTCCATCTACCACGGAATCAAACTCAAAAAGGAAGGCGGATCCATCCTCGTGAGCGCCAAACGGGATGCCACCAAGCTCTATCTGTCGGTATACGACACGGGACAGGGAATGAGCGAAGAGGAGCTTGAAACGCTGAGAAACAATATCGCTGAGATAAAAGAAGGCGGGCCAGGAAGTTTTGGCATGACCTATGTCATTGAGCGGCTCAAACTCTATGCGGCGGAAGGTTTTGATATCGAGGTTGACAGTAAACAGGGGGAATATACCAGTGTCAGGATCAGCCTGGGTCTGAAGGAGGAATGGAATGTATAGTGTTCTTATAGCAGACGATGAAGCCATCATCAGAAAAGGGCTTAAAAGTTTTGTGGAAAAATATGAAGGCTTTGAAGTGGCTGCCCTTGCCGAGGATGGCCAGGAGGCACTGTCTCTTTCCGAGGAGATTCACCCGGATCTCTGTTTTGTGGACATCAATATGCCGTTTATGAACGG
>CAJOLG010000038.1 GCA_905235315.1 uncultured Solobacterium sp.
CGCTTCCGAAGCAGACACCGCATCCGGTCTTCCTCATCATCGCAGCAGCCTGCGCCGGCATTGTATTTGGCTTCTGAGGTCCGGTGCGGTGAACGATTATGAAAAAGGAAACAGAAGGTATGAGTGAAACAGGCACACGAATCGTAACGATTGTTCTTCCCGAAACAACGGAAGCTCAGCGCATGGCGATTGAGAATACCGTAACGGGTTACGGATTTGAACCGCGCTTTTATGAATCCCCGCAGGCGGCGGAAGAAACGATCAAAGACACGGAAGTTCTGTTTTCCATGTCTTCAAAGCTGGCCGCCATGGCCGAAAACCTTCGGTGGCAGTGCTCCCCGAGCGCCGGGATCGATCATCTCAGAAACTGTGAGGTATTTAAAAACGGGCAGGCGGTACTGACCTGTTCCAGCGGGGCATACGGGGTTACCATCTCAGAACATATCATTATGATGATCCTTGAAGTGCTGCGCCGGCAGAGCGATTACCGAACCATTGTTCAGGCACATCAGTGGACCCGGAATCTTCCGGTGCGCTCCATTTACGGCAGCCGGATTGTCCTGCTTGGGACCGGCGATATCGGGCAGGCAGCCGCAGTGCGGCTTCGTTCCTTTGCGCCTGCTTCTTTGACCGGCGTCAGCCGGAGCGGATCGAATCCGGGGCTTCTGTTTGATAAAGCAGTGCAGGTTAAAGATCTGAATTCGGTTCTGCCTGACGCGGATATTCTGATTCTTTCGCTTCCCGCCACCCCAGAGACCCGCCGCATCATCGGGAAAGAACAGCTGGCACTCCTGCCGGATGATGCCCTGATCGTCAATGTCGGAAGAGGAATCTGTATTGATCAGAAGGCGCTGGAAGAAGAGCTCAGCGCCCGGAGGCTGTATGCCGCACTGGATGTGTTTGAAACCGAGCCGATCCCGGAAGGGGATCCCTTCTGGGACTGCCCGAATCTTCTGATTACTCCGCATGTGGCGGGAGACAGCGCGCTTCCCTATACGGTAGAGAAGGTTGTGCAGCAGTTTCTGGAAGACTTTGTGCGGTACGCGGAAGGGAAGCCGTTACTCCATCAGGCAGATGTGGCCAGAGGGTATTGATGAAAGAAATTATTGATAATATTTATATATAGTAAATTTCTGATTGACATGCCTTTTGCCGGAGAGTATGATATTGATCGTTATCGATGCCAAAGACAGTAACGGCGAAAGCTTAATCATGTTACCGAGGTTGAAAGTTTCATGTGTTTAACGAACTTTTAAGCCCTTGCTGTCTGCGAGGGCTTTTATATCCAGTACGGTAGGCGATAACAGAAAGGTGAGGTGAAGGAATGAATCAGGCGGTATTAGAAAGTAAAAAGAACGTTGTCACCGAGATTTCCGACAAGTTCAAAAATTCCGGCTCTACTGTCATCGCAGAGTACCGTGGCCTGAGCGTTGCGGAAGTCACTGAACTGCGCAGAACCCTGCGGGCAGAGAACATCGAGATGAAGGTTTACAAGAACACTCTCGCTTCTCTTGCGGCAGACGAAGCAGGTGTCAGTGATCTGAAGGACGTTCTTACAGGACCGAATGCTCTCGTGTTTGGACCGGATGAAACCGCAGCGAGCCGTGTTCTTGCACAGTTCGCGAAAAAGCACAAGGCGCTGGTTCTCAAAGGCGGAATCGTCGAGGGCAAGGTCGTAGACCTTAACACCATCAAGGAACTCTCTGCACTTCCGAACCGCGAGGGTATGCTGTCCATGCTGCTTTCCGTATTACAGGCACCGGTTTCCCAGTTCGCACGTGCAGTCAATGCAGTTGCTGAGCAGAAGGGAGAAGGTGCACCGGCAGAGGCTGCTGCCCCTGCAGAAGAAACAAAACCCGCTGAAGAGGCGGCTGCCTAAAAAGGAGGAAAATTAAAATGGCAAAGTTAACAAAAGACGAAATTCTCGCGTTTCTTGATGAAGCTACAATTCTCGAGCTCAACGAACTCGTAAAGGCAATTGAAGAGAAGTACGGCGTAAGCGCTGCTGCTCCGGTTGCAGTTGCGGCTGCTCCGGCAGAGGCTGCGGATGAAGCACCGAAGAACGTTACTGTCGTTCTTACAAGCTTTGGCGATTCCAAGGTTGGTGTTATCAAGGTTGTTCGTACCGTCACAGGTCTCGGCCTTGTTGAGGCTAAGAAGCTTGTTGACGCTCTGCCTGCAGAGATCAAGAAGGATGTACCTACTGAAGAAGCTGACAACATTAAGAAGCAGCTCGTGGAAGCAGGTGCTACTGTTGAATACAAATAATCGCCTGTAACAAAATTTCACAGAAACAGCCGAGGGTGTTTTTCAGCGCCCTTGGCTTTTCGCCCCTATGAAAGGAGTCGTGCGGATGGACGGAAAACACTATTTTACGGACAACCGGGATCTCCCTTCGAACCGAAGGGAAATCACCTACTTCTTTCAGGGGCGTGAGTATCAGTTCATCACGGATGACGGCGTGTTCTCCAAAAGCGAAGTGGATTACGGAACCCACACGCTTCTCAAGGCAGCCGCAGAGGAAGATCCGCTTTCCGGCCGGGTTCTCGATATGGGATGCGGCTACGGCGTGATCGGGATCGTTCTGAAAGGAATGAATCCGGACCTCGATGTCACCGTGAGCGATGTGAACCAGAGGGCTCTGGAGCTCGCAAAGCTTAACAGCGAACGGAATCATGCGCCGGTAACGGCGGTATATTCCGACGGCCTGGAGGGGTTAAGCGGGGAGATGTTCTCCGCGGTGCTGACCAATCCTCCGATCCGGACCGGGAAAAAGACCGTGTACCGGATGTTCGAAGAAGCGCATGCGCATCTTGCGGACGGAGGCCGGTTCTATGCGGTGATCCGCCGTAATCAGGGTGCGGAAAGCGCAATGAACAAACTGGCGGAGCTTTACGGGTCGTGCGATCTGATTGACCGCAGCCGGGGCTACTGGGTTCTCCGCTGCATCCGGCAGTAAACGATGCGGCGAATGTCTCCAGTATTGATTGTTTAACGTTTCGAAACACAGCCGAATACCGCGGGGTTACTGCCCCCGTTCGGTGGTTTCAACAGTGCAGGCGAAAGGATGGCGAAGATGGAAAAAAAGAATTCATACCACGTTGTTCAGTACGGCAACAAAGCTGTCCGCCGCGACTACTCGAAAGTATCGGCGGGCCTGGATCTTCCGGATCTTACGGAAATCCAGACAGCATCCTTTGAATGGTTTCTGAAAGATGGAATCCGGGAAGTGTTCAATGACATTTACCCGATCCGCAACTTCGGCGGAAACATCCAGCTCAAGTTTATTGACTATGAGTTCGGCGAACCGAAGTACTCCGTCTCTGAATGCAAATACAGAGAAGCCAACTACTGCGCTCCTTTAAAGGCGAAGATGGAGCTGGAAATGGTGGATCCGGAAACCGGCGAAGTCATGACAAAATGGGAAGAAGTCTTCCTGGGCGACTTCCCGCTGATGACTCCGACCGGCACATTCATCATCAACGGCGCCGAGCGTGTCATTGTCTCGCAGATCGTCCGTTCTCCGGGCGCGTATTTCGACATTATCTCGGAAGAGCGCACCGGCCGCGACACCTATACCTGCGAGCTGATTCCGAGCCGCGGAACCTGGCTCGAATTCATGTCCGATGAAAAGAAAGCCGCATTGGGCCGTATCATGTACTGCTCAATCGACCGCAGACGGAAAGTGCTTTCCACGATTCTGTTCAAGGCCATCGGAATGTCGCTGAATACTGAGCGTAATGAAAACGCGTTCGATTATTCAAAGATGGAGAAGCTGCTCAAGGCGCTCCGCTTTGAACTGTATCCGGATGTCATCGTACCGGAACAGGATACCGAACATCTCAATGAATATATGCTGCTGTATACAAGTGTATTCGGCAACTATGAAGAGCTGTGCCATACCCTTGACGCAGACAAGAAGATCAAGACGACGAAAGACGCCCTCATGGCGGTATACATGAACCAGAGAGCGGATGAAATCGCAACCGAAGAAGGATCCCTCACAACGATGGATCAGAAGTTCTTCGACTACCGCCGGTACGACCTGACCAAGGCCGGCCGATACAAGGTTCTCAAGAAGCTGAATGTGCTTGACCGTATGGAAGGCCACATGCTGCAGAAAGATCTTGTCGGTGCGGAAGGAAAAGTGATCTTCAAGAAGAATACGATGATCGGGCAGAAGGAGCGTGATGCGCTTCGTCCCGAAATCAACAAGGGCATCTGCTGCCGCGCGCTTCCGTATAACTACCTGTTCTCTCATCCGGTTACCGCCGAGATGGAGACCTCATGGACCGAAGCGCTCACCGGGCGTATTCTTGCCAACGATCTCGAAGGCAAAAAGGTGAGCTATGAACAGGGCACTGTTCTCGTACCGGAAGATATCAAGGCGATTGCGAAGGAATTCAAAACCGTCACGGTATACGCAGGCATCATTGCCACTGAGGCGAAGCTCACAAACGACAACACTGCTGCGGTTCTGGATCTTGGAAGCCGGATGTTCTCCATCGGCCGTGTCACCATGGGCGGGAAGGATGTCACCAATGAGGACGGCACGAACGTAGTATCCCGGTATGTACCGGATGATGTTCTCGTACCGCTGTCCTCTGCAGATAAGAACCGGATTCAGAATGTTGTCATGGAAGCAGGCAATAAAGAGGTCAGCGCATGGCTGGTCGGTGCCTGTGTCCAGGAAGTGACGATTCTTGCGGAAGACGGCCACCCGGTCAAAGTGATCGGCGGCGATCCGCTGAATACGAAACATACGATCACGATGTCCGATATGTACTCGCTGTACAGCTATGAGCTGAACATGCTTGACGGTATCGGAAGCGCAGATGATATCGATATGCTGGGCAACCGCCGGATCCGTACGGTCGGCGAACTGATTCAGAACCAGTTCCGGATCGGTCTCTCCCGTATGGAGCGTACGGTCAAGGACCGCATGTCCCTGTCTGATCCGAGCGGCCTGACACCGAAGCAGCTGACCAATATCCGTCCGCTCACTTCGGCGATCAAGGAATTCTTCTCAAGCTCCCAGCTGTCTCAGTTCATGGATCAGCAGAACCCGCTCGCCGAGCTGTCCAACAAGCGCCGTATTTCCGCGCTTGGCCCGGGCGGTCTCACCCGTGAGCGTGCCGGCTTCGAAGTGCGTGATATTCACAACTCGCACTATGGCCGTATCTGCCCGATCGAGACACCGGAAGGTCCGAATATCGGTCTTATCTCGTATCTCACAACCTATGCGAGAGTCAACGAGTACGGCTTTATTCAGACCCCGTACCGGAAAGTTGTGAACGGTGTTGTCACCGATGACATCAAATATATGTCGGCCGATGAGGAGAATGATCACATCATCGCCCAGGCAAACGAAATCAAGGACGGCAAGCTGGTCGGCGACCGGATCGTTGCCCGTAAAGCAGGTGAAACAATCATGGCTGACCGCAGCCAGATCGACTACGCGGACGTTTCGCCGCGTCAGATCGTATCGGTTGCGACATCCTGTGTCCCGTTCCTTGAAAACGACGACTGCACCCGTGCGCTTATGGGCGCGAACATGCAGAGACAGGCAGTTCCTCTGCTGAATCCGCACAGCCCGTATGTCGGCACCGGTATCGAACACCACATTGCCCGTGACTCGGGTGCTGCGTGTGTTGCGACCGCTCCGGGTGTTGTCAGCTATGTAGATGCGGACAAAGTAGTGGTTACGGAAGACAACGGTACCGATCATGTTTATGAGCTGACCAAGTTCCGCCGTTCCAATGCGTCTACCTGTCTCAACCAGCATCCGATCGTCTTTGACGGCGAACGGGTGGAACGCGGTGATATTCTCGCTGACGGTCCTGCAATGCAGAACGGTGAGCTCGCCCTCGGCCAGAACGTGCTGATTGCCTTCATGACATGGCATGGATACAACTACGAGGATGCGATCATCATGAGCGAGCGTATGGTGCGCGAAGATATCTACACTTCGATCCATATCGAGGAATACGATATTGAATGCCGTGAAACCAAGCTCGGTCCGGAAGAAATCACCCGTGATATTCCCAACGTTGCCGAATCCGCATGCCGCAACCTTGATGCGCGCGGTATTGTCATGGTCGGTGCGGAGGTGAAAGAAGGCGACATTCTGGTCGGAAAGGTTACACCGAAGGGCCAGAGTGAAGTCACACCGGAAGAAAAACTCCTGCTCGCGATCTTCGGTGAGAAGAGCCGCGAGGTTCGTGACAACTCCCTGAAAGTACCGCACGGCGGTGCCGGCATTGTCCACAGTGTACGCGTGTTCCGCCGCAAGGATCACGATCTGCCGGCAGGGGTCAATGAGGTCGTCAAGGTTTACATCGTTCAGAAACGTAAGATTTCCGAAGGTGACAAGATGGCCGGCCGTCACGGCAACAAGGGCGTTATCTCCCGCATCATGCCGATCGAGGATATGCCTTACATGCAGGACGGCACTCCGATCGACATCATGCTCAACCCGTTCGGCGTTCCTTCCCGTATGAACATCGGACAGGTTCTCGAAGTACATCTCGGCATGGCTGCCCGCAGCCTTGGCTGTAAATTCGCAACCCCGGTCTTTGACGGTGTATCCAACGAAGACCTGAAAGAAATCATGGAAGAAGCCGGCACGTCTGCGGACGGCAAGTACCTCCTCACGGACGGTCTTACCGGTGAACCGTATGATGAGCGTATCTCGGTCGGTGTCATGTACATGATCAAGCTTGCGCACATGGTTGACGATAAGCTCCATGCCCGTGCAACCGGACCTTACTCTCTCGTTACCCAGCAGCCGCTCGGCGGTAAAGCGCAGAACGGCGGCCAGCGTTTCGGTGAGATGGAAGTCTGGGCTCTCGAAGCTTACGGCGCTGCCCATACGCTGCAGGAAATCCTGACGGTCAAGAGTGATGACATCACCGGCCGTACCAAGACGTATGAAGCGATCGTCAAGGGAAAGAGTCTGCCGGAGCCCGGTATTCCGGAATCCTTCCGCGTTCTCGTGCATGAACTCCAGGCACTCGCTGTGGATGTCCGCATGCAGGATGAGGAAGGCAACTTCATCGACCTCAAAGAGCTTGAAACACAGGAGCACAAAGAGGAAGCGACACTCGACATGAACCGCGCCCAGTATGTTGTGGAATCGACAGATATCTCCGGCATGAGCACGGTGAATGAAGAGGGTGAATTCGAAGAGGAAGTAGCGGAAGCTGCCGTTGTCGGTGTCGATGACATGGACACCTACGGAGAATAAAGGAGGATACGGACGATGAATATTAACAGGTTCAATGCAATCAAAGTCGGACTCGCATCTCCGGAACGTATCAGATCCTGGTCTTACGGCGAAGTGAAAAAGCCGGAGACCATCAACTACCGTTCACAGAAGCCGGAAAAAGACGGTCTGTTCTGCGAGCGCATCTTCGGTCCCACAAAGGACTGGGAATGTTCCTGCGGAAAGTACAAGAAGATCCGGTATCAGGGCGTCGTCTGCGACAAGTGCGGCGTTGAGATCACCAAGAGCAGCGTCCGCCGCGAGCGTATGGGTCATATCGAACTCGCCGCTCCGGTAGCGCACATCTGGTATCTCCGCGGCATCCCGTCCAGAATGAGCCTGCTGCTGAATGTACCTCCGAAGTCCCTCGAAGAAGTCGTATACTTCGTATCCTGGATCGTTACCGATCCGGGGGACACCAAACTTACCTACAAACAGATCCTTTCCGAGCGGGAATTCCGTGAGAATACCGCAATCTACGGTCCGGGCAGCTTCTCTGCTGCGACCGGTGCGGAAGCAGTCAAAACACTGCTCGAGCAGGTAGATATCGAAAAGGAATACGCTGCGATCAAGGAAGAACTGGTCAAGGCAACCGGTGACAAGCGCAAGAAACTCATCAAGCGCCTGGAAACCGTGGAAAGCTTCCGCAACAGCGACAACCGTCCGGAATGGATGATTCTCACTGTTCTGCCGGTTATTCCGCCCGATCTCAGACCGATGCTGCAGCTGGACGGCGGACGGTTCGCAACCAGTGATCTCAACGATCTCTATCGTCGTGTCATCACCCGAAACAACCGTCTCAAGAAGCTGCTTGAGCTCGGTACCCCGGCCATCATCGTACAGAACGAAAAGCGTATGCTGCAGGAAGCAGTCGACGCATTGATCGATAACGGACGCCGCTCCAAGCCGATCACCGGTGCAGGCGGACGTGCGCTGAAGTCTCTCTCGCACTCCCTTAAGGGTAAGCAGGGCCGGTTCCGTCAGAACCTCCTCGGCAAGCGTGTTGACTTCTCCGGCCGTTCGGTTATCGCGATCGGTCCGAATCTGAGAATGTGGCAGTGCGGTCTTCCGAAAGAGATGGCAATTCAGCTGTACAAGCCGTTTGTCATCAATGAGCTGGTCAACCAGCAGATCGCCGCAAACCCGAAGACAGCCGAAAAGCTGATCGACCGCCAGGATGCCCGTGTATGGGATGCGGTTGAAACGGTTATTGAAGGCCACCCGGTCTTCCTGAACCGTGCACCGACACTCCACCGTCTCGGTATCCAGTCGTTCTTCCCGAAACTGGTTGACGGACATGCAATCCGTGTTCATCCGCTCGTATGCCCTGCGTTCAACGCAGACTTCGACGGTGACCAGATGGCAGTTCATCTGCCGCTGAGCGAGATGGCAAGAGCAGAGACGGAAGTTCTCATGCTGGGTGCCAACAACATTCTCGGTCCGAAGGACGGCAAACCGATCGTTACTCCGGGACAGGACCTTGTTCTCGGAAACTTCTATCTGAATATGGAGTGCACCGCTGACGAATTCTACAAGAAGGCAGATCAGCTGGAGGCGCTCGGACTTCGGACAGAGGCAGACCGCTGGAGAAGGTTCGGAGACAACGAAGGCCATATCTACAAAGACGTCAATGAAGTGCTCGCCGCATATCAGACCGGTGAAGTTCACCTGCATACCCGGATTGCGATCCCCGGCAATAAAGTCGGCAAGACCTGCTTTACCGAGTATCAGAACGGCTGCTACCTGCTGACCTCTGTCGGCAAGATCATCTTCAACAACGTCTTCCCTGCGGATTTCCCGTACCTCAACGAATGCAATGAAGCGAATCTCCGGGCAACCCCGAATGATGATTTCGTAGAACCGGGCACGGATATCAAAAAAGAGATCCAGAGCCGTCCGGTTACCAGCGAGTTCAAGAAGGGCGACCTCGGAAACCTGATCGCTGCGGTATTCGAAAAGTACAAGAACGGAAACGGCGATGTAGATTCGCCGGAAGTACGCACCTCCGATATCCTTGACTCGCTCAAGGACATGGGCTATCTCTATTCCACCCTCGCCGGTATGACCGTTGCGCTGTCCGACATTTCTGTCGCACCGCACAAGGATGACCTGGTTGCGGAAGGAAAGAAGAAGGCAGATCAGCTGAATGCCCTCCGTGACAGAGGTCTTCTGACCGATGCGGAGTGGGAGGAAGCGTTCTCCAAGCTCTGGGATACCGTCAAGAACAGTGTCGGTGACGACCTGATGAACGGTATGGCGCGTATGAACCCGATCAACATGATGTCGGTCTCCGGTGCGCGAGGCAACAAGAACCACTTTACCCAGCTCGCCGGCATGCGCGGTCTGATGGCCCGCCCGACACAGTCGAAGTCCAAGAAAGAATATCAGCCTTCCATCATCGAAGTTCCGATCTATTCGTGCTTCCGTGAAGGAATGAGCGTATCCGAGTTCTTTATCTCCACCCACGGTGTCCGTAAGGGTCTTACCGATACCGCGCTGAAGACCGCAGAATCCGGATATCTGACACGCCGTCTCGTCGATGTCGCACAGGAAGTCATTATCACCAAGGGTGATTATGAAACCGATGACGGAAGTATCGATCAGCTCGACTGCGGAACCACCAAGGCATATCCGGTGCGCACGCTGCGTGATGAGAAGAACGATTCCATCATCGAAAATCTCTTTGAGCGTATTGACGGAAGATATACCGCACGCGATGTCATCGATCCGAAGACCGGCGAAGTCATTGTGGAGGAGAATACCTACCTCACAAGCGATCTCGCTCAGAAGATCGTGGACGCAGGCGTTGAGGAAGTAAATATCCGCAACGTATTCACCTGTGAAGCGCCGAACGGTATCTGTGCGAAGTGCTACGGCCGCAATATGGCAACCGGCAACCCGGTCGAACCGGGCGAAGCGATCGGTGTCATGGCAGCCCAGGCGATCGGTGAACCGGGTACCCAGCTCACCATGCGTAACTTCCACACCGGCGGTGTTGCGAACAAGTCCGGAGATATCACGCAGGGTCTCCCGCGTGTCGAAGAACTGTTCGAAGCACGTACACCGAAGCGTGTCGCGGTCATCTCCAAGATTGACGGTCAGGTTACTGCCATCACCGGAGATACCGAAAACGGAACGATGGTCATCACCGTTGCCAATGACAAGGAACCGGTTGATCACAAGTGCGACCGCACCCAGCCGAAACTTTCCAGTATCGAAGTCGGTACGGTTGTCAAAGCCGGTGAGGCTCTGACAGAAGGTGTCATCGCCCCGAAGGAACTGCTCGCAGTGGCAGGTACCAGAGCGGTCGAAGAATACATTCTGAAAGAGGTCAAGAAGGTTTATTCCGGCCAGTCGATCGATATCTCCGATAAGCATCTTGAGGTTATGATCCGCCAGATGCTGAGAAGGGTTGTCGTCGTTGAGCCGAATGATTCCGACCTTACCGCCGGTCAGTCGCTGAGTCTTTCAAGCATGATCGCAATAAACAACGCACTCCTCGATGAGGATAAGGAGCCTGCGAAGTACAGCCCGATTCTGCTGGGTATTTCCAAAGCCGCAGTTGAAACGGACTCCTTCCTGTCTGCCGCATCCTTCCAGGAGACCACACGTGTACTCACCGACGCGGCTGTCCGCGGAAAGATGGATACCCTCCAGGGTCTCAAGGAAAATGTCATCCTCGGTTCTCTCATTCCTGCCGGTACCGGCCGTACCGACTGCGAGCGTGAGACCACCAAACGCATCGTCCAGAAGGCGAACCGCCTCCGCGAACTCCGCGAAGAGCGTGCCCGCCAGCTGGAAGAGCTGAATGCCGCCAAGCAGCCGGACGAAAGTTCGCGCCGTGACCCGGATGAAGCGGATGACTATCAGCCGAAGACCGCACCTCTTACCGAGGCGGCGGAAAACGCGCTGAGCGAAGAGTAACAACAGCCAAAGGACCTGTTCAATGAGCAGGCCCTTTTTTCGTTTTCCTTTACAGGAAGATACTTAAAAATGTTTTAAACTGTATTTATTAATAAACTGTAATTATTAATATGCAGGATGGATTGTCCGCATGCCTTGTGAGGTGCTGCCATGAACATGAAAAAACTGATAAAAACAGCGTTATGCCTGTTCTTATTATCCGGAAATATACAGACGGTGTCCGCTATGGATTCCGGTTCTGATTCAGACCCGGCAATATCCGATC
>CAJOLG010000039.1 GCA_905235315.1 uncultured Solobacterium sp.
GCACCGGAAGCACCTGCATCGGAAGCGCCCGCAGTCTCTGCGCCGGAAAAAACCGGAGACATTGTGATACTGCATACCGGGGATATCCACTGCGGTGTGTCGGAAGGATTCGGCGTTGTCGGCCTTGCGCAGATCCGCGAAACATTAGAAAAGAACGGCGTCACGACCCTTCTGGTGGATACCGGGGATGCGGTTCAGGGAGATGTGCTCGGCACCCTGACGAACGGCAGCGCGATTATCACCCTGATGAATGATCTGCATTATGATGCGGCGATTCCCGGCAATCACGAGTTTGACTACGGAATGGACACCCTCATGGATCTGACCAAGAAGGCGGAGTTTCCGTATCTCAGCTGTAATTTCAACCGGGAAGGAGAGCTGCCGTTCGAGCCGTATCTGATCAAAGAAGCGGCCGGAAAGAAAATCGCGCTGATCGGTGCCACAACACCGAAAACCCTGACCAGTACGGATCCGACCTCATTCGAGGATGAAAACGGAGAGGTTGTCTATAACTTCATGCAGGGAGACGACGGCGATGAGCTCTTTGCGGCGATTCAGAAAAACGTGGATGAGGTACGGGAGAAAGGCGCGGATTACGTGGTGCTCCTTATGCACATGGGCAACCGGGAATCCGATGCCCCGTATAACTTCCAGACCATCATTGAACGCACATCCGGGATTGATGTGATTTTCGACGGGCACAGCCATGACTCCGATCAGGTGACCATGAACGACAAAGACGGGCATCCGGTTATGCGGAGCGCCGGCGGCACCAAGCTTTCCGGCATCAGTTATATGCGGATCTCCGGCGAGGACGGCACCGTAACCTGCGGAATTTACAACTGGCCCAACAAGGAGCCGGCAGATCAGCTGTTCGGCATTGAAAATGAAATGAGCGAGCCGCTTCGAAAGGTTGAAGAAGATCTGGAAAAAATCACGCAGACCGTAATCGCGCAGACCGACGTGGAGCTTGTGGTGGAGGATACGGTAAACGGCGGCTATCTTACGCGGAAACAGGAAACCAATCTTGGGGATCTCGCAGCGGACGCATTCCGTGCCAAGACCGGGGCGGAAATCGCCTTTGTCAACGGAGGCGGATTACGCAAAACGATCCCGGCAGGCAAAATCACCTACGGGGATGTGTCGAAGACAATGCCGTTCGCCAATGAACTCTGTATTTCCGAACTGACCGGGCAGCAGATCCTTGACGGTCTGGAGTGGAGCAGCCGGACATCGCCGGCCGCGTTCGGCGGCTTCCTGACCCCGTCCGGTCTCTCGTATGAAATCCATACGGAAATCCCTTCTTCCTGTGTGTCCGACACCATCGGAATGTTCGGCGGTGTCACCGGGGAATACCGTGTCAAAAATGTCATGGTCAACGGAGAGCCGCTGGATCTGAAGCGGAAGTACCGGGTCGCCGGCGCCGAATATATTCTGGAGCACAACGGAGACGGTTACAGTATGTTCAGTCCGGAGAATGTCGTTGCGGAGGAAGTGGCGGATTCTCTTCAGGCGCTCATAGACTATATTGAGCAGGATCTTGGCGGGACCGTTGGCGAACAGTATGCGAATCCTGACGGAGAGGGACGGATCAAGATCATTCGCCCGAACGAATAGAATCAGCTTCGGGAGTGTAACACTCTTTTGGCAATCAGAAACAGAAAGGCGGAACACAATGAAAAAACTGGGAAACAGAATCTGCGCAGTACTGGCATCCGTGCTTCTGCTGCCCGGCCTTATTACGCCGGCAGCGGTGAAGGCGGATCAGCAGGACTTTGACGATTTCCTGACCGGAGAATGGGTTGAAATGATGGAGAGCGATTACACAACCATGCATTTCTCGGTCAAGGACTATAAGAAGATGAATCTGACCAAGCCGGAGGTCACCCTCGGTGAAATCACGTATGATGAATTCGCGAAGGCGGCAGCCGATGCGCAGGCAAGTCTCGATACGCTTCATTCCTATGACTTTAACTCCCTGACGGAATCGCAGCAGTATGACTATCGTGTCTACGAACAGAGTCTTGAAGATACGATCGCCCTGTACAGCTTCCCGGATTACGAGGAAATGTTCAATCCGTACTCCGGAACGCAGTCCAATCTCACAACGCTGTTTACGGAGTTCATGTTTTACACGCAGGAAGACATTGACGACTATCTGACCCTGATGGCGGATTATCCGCGGTTCATCGAGGACATGCTGGAGTTCACAAAACAGCAGGCGGCGAAGGGATATTTCATGACCGACCGTGCGCTGGACGAAGAGCTTAAACAGCTGAATGAACTCGCCGGAAAAGGAGAGGAAGCACCGTTTATCATCATCTTCAACGAACGGGTGGATGACTTTGAAGGGCTGAGTGACGAAGAGCGTCAGGCATACAAGGACAAAAACCATGACATCGTCATCAACGAGGTATTCCCTTCGATCCTCCATGCGGCGGAAGTGCTGGAAACACTCCGCGGAAGCCGCAGTATCGGAGACAAGTCCCTGTACTTCTATCCGGACGGAAAAGAGTATTACAGTGCGCTCCTGCGGAGTAAGATCAGTGATGACGCATCTGCGAAGGAAGCGTTTGACTATCTGACAAAAGCGATCCGGGAAACCTACTACTATGTGACAGACGCTATTCTCAGTCTTGATGGAGACCGCGAAGAAGTAATCACCACCATGCATACTCCGACCGAGATGCTGGATTATCTCCGGAACCATCTGGAAGGATTCCCGAAGGGACCGGATCTGAACTATACCGCATCCTACCTGGATCCGAGTGTCGCAAACCCGAGCATCATGGCATACTACATGACCACCCCGGTCGATGATCTGACAGACAACGTGATCCGGGTCAACGGCACCAGTATCTCGGATGAAGATATGAACACGCTGTACTATACGCTTGCCCACGAGGGATACCCTGGGCACCTGTATCAGTTCACCTGGTTCTACAGCCAGGGCACAAACAATGTGATCCGGCATGACATCTCAACCATCGGCTATACCGAAGGATGGGCGCAGTATGTTGAGAAGATCATGCTCAACCGCTCCCCCCTCAGTAAAGCCGCCCAGGAGGTCACGTTCGCAAACGTATTCCTCGGCTACGACATACAGGCTGCAGTCGACATCGCAGTGAACGGTCTCGGCTATGATTCCAAACAGGTGAGTAACTGGATGAACGACCTTGGGCTCGGCAGTATTGAAACCGCAGAAATGATCGATATGGTTGTGGACAGCGCAGGACAGATTCTGCCGTACGGCTACGGTTTGACAAAGTTCTGGGAGCTGCGTGAACGCACCCAGCAGGCACTCGGTGATGAATTTGACATGGAAGAGTATCATCTGCAGATTCTCACCAACGGCCCGCGCAGCTTCGGCATTGTCGAGGAAGACCTCACCCGGTATGTTGAGGGCAAAGGAAAGACCATGCCCAAGGATTTCACATTCCTGAAGAGTGAGCGCACCGAAGATATGACGAACCTCGGCAGCACCGTAAGCTTCGTTCAGAAAAACTCAAAGCTGATTATAGCGGCCGTTGTTGTGATCGTTCTTCTTATCCTGGTGCTGTTCATCCTGCTGGTACGCGCAATTATCCGTCTCATTTTCGGAAGGAAGCGTGATTGAATGAAAAAGAAACGCATCCCGTTATTTTCAGGGTATCGGAAACGCCGTGAGGCAGCAGCGCGCAGGGAAGCGCAGGAACAGATTGTCAACGGTCTGAATAAAACCATGGCACAGCAGCGGGCCCGGGTATACGGCATCCGCCCGAAGAAAGCGGCCGAAGAAGCGGCCGCCGAGCCGGAAGAAACCGCCGAAGAATAAATGAACTGAACGAGCCGGACAGAACCGGCTCGTTTTTTATCGGTCAGGATATAAAAAAACAGACCCGGACCCACCGGGATCTGTTTTCTTAAACTGCGTTCTGCAGGCAAGCTGCAGGAACGATGCGGGGTCGGCGGGAAGTAAGAACGTCTGGTGAATTCGGTATTCTTCTTCACAGCGTGGCCGATCCGCTGCCTGCGTTCTGCCGTCGGTTCTGCGCTGGATTACGGGAATGCATTCTGTTCAGATTTCGGCTGCGTTCCGTACCGGCGCTTCTGCGCTTCATGGATTTGGTGCGCTGCGGCTGCAGGGCAATTTCAGTGTCATGCATTTTTCCGGGAAAATCAACCTGTTTTTTATGAAACCCCGGTTTTTCTGCAGTTCTGCGCTCGTTTTGGGGGAGATTCTGCTATGATTTTACCGATAGAATATCCAACGTGGAAGGAGTTGTTTTTATGAAATCTTCTGTGAATCTTCTGCTGACGTCGCTGTCCATTCTGGGCGACCGGAAGTCGCACCGCTATTTCTATTTTGAAAGCGAAGGAAATGTGCAGTACTGCGACGGCCTGAGTGTTGCGGAAGCAGGAGCCAAATATATTCTCTCCAATGTCGACATCGACGAGATCATTGTGCTCGGTTCGAGCAGAACCTACGCAGAGGGGGAGGAAAACAAACGCATCATTCTGCGGGAATGGTCGGATTTTACTTCGATGGATACCCGGCAGATCTCCGAATACAGTTTTTTCCAGTACCGTATCTCGCAGTTCCTTGACGGCCTCGACATGGAAGCCATCGATGTTCTGGATGACAAAGAGGGTGTGCGGGCAGAGGAAATCACAGACGGCTACCGCAGGTTCTGCGATGAGCTTTCTGCCGACCCGTCGTACCGGCCGGACCGCGTCTTCCATATCATCTCCAGCAGTAACGATGTCTATGAACGGCTGCTTTCTTTCATGCCGGAGAATCTCAGCGATAAGGAAATCCTGTGGCTGGAGCGGTACATCTATACGCAGTTTTCGGATACGATGAAGCTTTCCCGGCGGGAAGACAACACGGATATCGGAATCCGCTTCGTACCGACTTCGAATGATTCCTCTGCGGCCTATGTGCCGGCGCAGAATGTCTCTGAGATCGTCCGGGTGCTCAATGAAACCGACGGGGAAGAAGTGAATGTATACATGGATATGCAGGGACTTGCGTCCGCAGAAGGATATACCATTCTCGCGGTGCTCTCCATGCTGAGCAACGACCCCAACAGCCGCATCTTCATCAAGGAGATCATCACCAGCCATTACCGTCCCGGCCGCTTCGCCAATCCGATCGACAACCGTGAGATGAAACGATATGACATCAACTATCTCGTTTCCGGTATGAGTGCGTTTATCCGGTACGGAAAGGTGGATGAGATCCAGGCGTACTGGGACAGCCGGGGAATTGAAAACCCGCATATTGAGAGTCTGCTGTACGCAATGCGCCGGGTCGATGAAGGTATTTCCCTTTGCAATACGGCGGATCTCGAATCCGGTATCGTGATGCTGAAGAAAGTGTTTGCCAATACTCCGAAAGAGGAACTGCCGGAAGTCGAAAGCAATATCTTCCGGATTCTTGAGATCCGTCAGGACTACGGCACTCTGCTGGAGGGAGATACCGTGGATCCGCTGGAGCTTGTCAAATGGGCAATGAAGAAGAAATTCTACCAGCAGTCCCTGACGATTATCGAATCCCGTCTGCCGCAGAATCTCGTTGACAGCGGAGTATTCTATTACGCAGCCAGCCCCGAGTCCCGGCAGGAATTCCTGGAAGAGATCAATCTTCTCTACTGGGACTACGCACCGAAAGACCGGTGGAATTTCAGTGATCTTTCGCACTACTTTATTAAGTATTACGGCCGGACACAGCTCCACAACCGGAAGCGGACGGGCGGACCCGCGAAAGACAAATCGAAAGAATTCACAGAGTACCGTCTGGATGAACTGGACGGAAAAGCAGAGGAACTGACCAAAGCATTTTCCGTGCTGAATGAACGCAGAGACCTGCTGGAAGATGTTCTCTATACCTACTACGAGCTTGGCGTGATCCGCAATAAGATCAACCATGCCGAAAACGAGAAAGTGGAACTGCGCGAACCTGATGTGAATAAGGAAAACGAAAACCTGGTGATCCTGCGGGATGGCATCAACGCGTTTGTCAAAGCATATGAAAACGCACGGAACTACATCCGGGAAAATATCCCGGAATCGGTCGATACCTTCCAGATTCCGCCGGAAGAGGTCTCCGCGTATACCTCAGCGCATAAGCTGTATCCCAACGAAATCCGGGAAATCCGTCAGAATCAGAAGAAGACGGCCGACACATCGAAGAAGTCCGCAGAGCCGGAGAAAACAGAAGCGGATGCGCCTGCGGAAGCGAAACCGGCGGATTCCGAAAATAAGGCGGCAGAGGACAAACCGGCAGCGGCAGAAGAGAAGCCTGCCGGGGAAGAAACCAAAACTGCCGTTGCGGCAGCTGTCTCCGATGAAAAGAAGACCGCACCCGCATCCGGAAACCGGGGATATTACCGGAACCGGGATTCCGGGTACCGCAGGCCGAACGGAAACGGCAGGTCCTATAACCGGTCGTCCGGAGACCGGCAGCAGACGATCCGGGTCGGAAACGGATCGTCCCAGATTACGATCACGATCAAGGTTGACGACTGAACAAACAGAAGACCAGACAAAAACAGACGATGCGCACCGGCGGATGCACGGCCGGGCATCGTCTGTTTTTAATTGTTGCCGCAGTCTCTGATGAAGAAAACCGGAAGAGAAAAAACCTGCAGGGGTATTCCTGCAGGTGTTCGAATTATTTCCTGATGAAATGGCGGTAGACCAGAATCGCGACACAGGCACCGATTACTGCCATGATAATGGAGCCGATGAGTCCCGTTGCCTGGAGTCCGATCAGATTGCCGATGATTCCGCCAACCACGGAGCCGACGGTTCCGATGAGCAGGTTCTTTGTGATGTCGGAACTGTCAAGACCAAGCAGTCTTGCGGAAAGATATCCGGCGCACAGGCCGATAACCAGAAAATAAATAATACTCAAGATCATAAGGAAAACCTCCTGTTAATTCCTGTTCCGAGATTCGGAACAACTTCTATCCTAGCACCAACAGAACAGGAATGGAACTGTTCTCAGTCACTGAGGTCGGAATCCAGCTGAATCGTGAAGGTATACTCCGGCCAGGCGGCTTTTACCTCATCTGCGATCGTTTTATAAAGAGCGGGGCGGTCAGACGCATAATCGAGCACGACATCAAAGGAGATCTGCTTTGCGGCTTCGTTGAGATAGAACCCGTGCATCTGAAGCACACCGTCATGGGAAACGACTTTATGGGTGATCTCCTCGCGCAGTTTTGCGGCTGCGTCTCCGGAAGTGTTGACCGAATAGACCGAGATGCCGCCGACAATAATGCGATGTTTGCGGAAGACATCATCCGCAATCCTGCGGTCCAGCTCATCGAGCTCCCGTGCGGTCATCGTATCCGGCACTTCTACATGTACGCTTGCGACCGTGGTGTCCGGGCCGTAGCTGTTGAGAATCAGGTCATACGCGCCGAATACCTCCGGCCGGTCGGCGATCGTCGCCTTGACGGCTTTGGACAGTTCGCTGTCCGGACGTCGGCCGAGAATGTCATCCAGGGTATCGCGGATCATTTCAATTCCGGACCGGATGATCATTACCGCGATCACCGCACCGACATATGCCTCGGGTTTCAGACCGGTAAAGATACTGATCAGCGCAGAGAGAATGACCGAGGCGGAGATCACCGCATCATTCAGGGCATCGGAACCGCTTGCGTTCAGGGAAGCGGAATTGACGGCTTTGCCGACGCGCTTCATATAGAGGCCGAGCAGAACCTTCGCCCCGGCGGCTGCCGCCAGGATCAGCAGGGAAACCGCGGTATATTCCGTCACCTCGGGATGAACGATCTTTTTCACCGATTCGATCAGCGAAGTGATGCCCGCATACAGGACGATGGCGGAGATGATCAGTGCACTCAGGTATTCGATCCGCCCGTATCCGAGCGGGTGTTCTTTATCCGGTTTCTTTCCCGCAAGCCGGGTCCCGATAATCGTGATCAGGGAAGAAAGTGCATCCGAGAGATTGTTTACCGCATCCAGGACAACCGCAATGGAATGGCTGAGCAGACCGATCACGGCTTTCAGAGCCGCAAGCAGGACATTGACACCGATTCCGACCATGCTTGCCCGGATGATCGTTCCCGACCGTTCGTTCAGATTTGAAACTTCACTCATAAACCGGATGCCTCCCGTTTCAGCAGTTTATTCAGCAGAGTATATAGATCGGCCGCTTCCGTTTCACTGAGCGGAATGCAGGAGCCGACGTTCATCGGGATCTCCGCGGCTTTTTCTTCCATTTCCCTGCCGCGCTCCGTGAGGGTGATCTTTACGACCCGCTCATCTTCCTGCGACCGTTTCCGGATGATATACCCGTCTTTTTCCATCTTCTTCAGAAGCGGTGTCAGGGTTCCGCTGTCAAGGTAAAGCCGGCTGCACAGGTCTTTGACAGAGATATCATCGTTTTCCCACAGGACAAGAAACACAATGTACTGCGTATAGGTGATGCCGAGCGGCTTGAAATACGGTGTATACAGCCCGGTGACTTTTCTGGCAGCCGCATACAGCGGAAAGCAGAGCTGGTGATCCAGACGTAACTGCTGTTTCATCAGAGCAGAGCCTCAACGAACGTCCGGAGTTCGCCCATATCTGCGACCGGCTCAAATCGTGCGGCGACATTGCCTTCCCGGTCAACGACAAACTTTGTGAAATTCCATTTGATATCCGGGTTGTTTTTGTAGTTTTTGTCGATTTTTCCCAGCATCGCAGCCATTGCCATGGCCCTGACACCTTTGCCGAACCCCTTGAATCCCTGCTGGGATTTCAGATAGGTGTAAAGCGGAAGTTCATTCTCTCCGTTGACATCGGACTTTTTGTACTGCGGGAACTTCGTGTTGTAATGAAGGGTGCAGAATTCATGAATCTCCTCATCCGTGCCCGGTGTCTGGCCGGCGAACTGGTTGCACGGGATGTCAATGATCTCAAGGCCTTTGTCGTGGAGGTCTTCATACATCGCCTCAAGCTCTTTATACTGCGGGGTAAATCCGCAGCCGGTCGCGGTATTGACGATCACAAGTACGTTCCCCGCAAACGTGTTCAGCCCGACAGATTCTCCATCGGGTGTCGGAAGGGTGTAATCATAAATGCTCATATCGGATTCTCCTTTATATTTATAACAATTAAATTGTATCAAATATAAATATGCCGTCAACTTCAGGCTGTTTTTTTGACAGAGGCAGGGGGGCAGGAACGGGATATTTTTTATATAATACTGGTATGACAAAAATCTCAGTAAAGAAGTGGCTGTTCCTGCCGCTGCTGTGTCTCTGCGTCCTTGCCGCATCGTGCGGAAAAAAGAAGGGTGAGACAGTCCCGCTGAGCGGGGAAGCGAGCGACATGAGCGAATATATTCTTCTCGCAGATCAGGAACATGTGTTCTACGATCTGGATGTTGAAACGATGGTAAACGCAATGAAGGACAAAAAGACCTTTGCGGTTTATTTTGGCTACGCGGAATGCGAATGGTGTGCGGAGGCCGCCCCTGTGCTGAATCAGGCCGCCATCGAATCCGGCATGGAAGTAGGATACGTGAATACCCGCAGTAATCCGCTGTGGGAGAAAAATACCGAGATCGATAATTATGACCTGCTGATTGAGAATGTCGGGGAATATCTGGAATACGATTCCGATGGGATCCGCCATCTTTACACACCCACCGTATTCTTTATCCGGGACGGGAAGGTCGTGGGATTCCACGAAGGAACGGTGCCGGATCATAATGCCCGCAACCGTCTGATGACGGAGGAAGAACGGGAAGAACTCCTGAATACCTATCGCCAGCTGTTCCGCCTTCTTTCGAATGACTCTGCCGCAGGCTGAAAGCCCGCCGGAGGTGTTTCCTGTCACAATGAAAAACAGCCTGCAGGCTGTTTTCTTTTCCTTTAAGCACTCAGCGGTAGGAACTCTGTGAGATGTATTTGAGCGTCAGGCCGGGACGGCCGGTATCGGACTCCGGGGCGAATGTGAAATCAAGATAGATGTCCCGTGTATTGGGATACGAGAGATGGGAATTGGTGTAACTGTGGTAATAGTTGTTCTGTTCATCGTTGGAATAGAAGATCTTCATGCCGTCGGTCTCGACCCGGAAGTCGACCTCAATGCCGTCCTTTACAGGATCGATCTCTCCGGTTTTGACAAACTTCTCATCAAACTCGCGTACGGTATACGTGCCGCGGAAATACGGGGAATCATAATCCCAGTCGATACTGCCGTCTTCCCGGTAGCGGGTGGTGTAGGCATAATCCATGGTCATATCGCCGTAGGCTTCCACGAAGGAATCCCAGCTGTCGCCGACGGAGATCCCGCGGGAGGTCTCGTAGCCGGAGTTGACGTCATACACACTGTAGCGGTTGAGATGAAAGGAGCGGACATTCTGGGTAGGCTCTTTCGTGTCGGAGTAATTCAGCATATACTCTTCGACCGGAAGATATCCGTTCAATGTCCGGTGTTCCATGAACAGCGTGGTATCGTACCGGAGATACCGCCCTAAGAAAAGCGCAGCCGCACAGCCGACAATGCCGAGAACGACCTGCCAGGGGCGCATCGGTTTGGCGGGCTTTTTTTTCGCTGCTTTGCGTGTTTTCCGGGAGGCAACCGTTTCTTCCTCTTCCTCAATCGGGTTAACCCGACTGGTTTCTGTCTGTGTTTGTACTGCCATAGCCCTATTGTAATGCATTCCTGTGATAAACTGAATCTGATTATGAAAACAATACAGACGGAAAACGGCCCGGATCTCGCGGTTGTGATCGGCGGCAGTGATGCCGAAACGCTTGCGATGCCCGGCCTCAGTATTCTGCTCTGCCCGGTAGAGGAGGCGTCCTGGAATAAGGATCTCAGCCCCTGGCCGGCGGAACCGGTATTCCGCGGCGCCCCGCCGTTTGCCGGAGGCGCGGACGCATACTTTGAATCGCTTCTGCCGGTGATCCGCCCTGCGCTGGAAACCCACAGCGGAGCGCATTATCTCTGCGGCTATTCGCTGGCCGGACTGTTTGCGCTTTATACCTGCACAAACTATGATTTGTTTGACGGCTGTGTTTCCGCTTCCGGATCACTCTGGTATCCGGGGTGGACGGAGTGGCTGAGCGATCATCCCGTGCAGTGCAGCCGGGTGTACCTTTCGCTCGGCGAACAGGAAAAACACACAAAACATGCATTAATGAAAACCGTTGAAGAGAGGACCCGGCAGAGCGAAGCGATGATCGGGAAGTATGCGGAAACGGTATTTGAACTCAATGAAGGCGGTCATTTTGCGGATGAAGATGCCCGGCTTGCCAAAGGGCTTGCCTGGCTCTGCCGCAGCCGCGGTTTCACTGAGATTACAGCACAGAATCAGGAGGGCTGACCATGAACGGAAAAGAACTATTTGAAATATTCAGCAGTGCCGGTATTGAAGCGGCAGAGAAAACACCTGCCGGTATTCTGATCCGCCGCAAAGGCGGCGAGGCTCCGGAAATCCCGGAAGATGAACGGATCGAACGTGTCGTGACAAGCGGCAATGAAACAGAACTGATCCTGCGGGAAGGAGGAGACGAACTGCTGGCTGAACTGCAGGCATGCATGAAACAGCGGAAGAAGTTTACGCCGAAAGATATTCTTGACGCCGTCATGGATGTGCTGAGCGGATCGCTTGTTCCGCTGCTTCCGATGTTAATGGCAGCGGCGATGTTCAAGACCGTCGCATCGATTCTCGGCCCCACGATGTTTAATGTGCTGGCGGAAGACAGTGACCTGTACATCCTTCTTTCCTTTGTCGGCGATGCCGGCTTCTATTTTTTCCCGATTGCGGTGGGATATACCAGTTCAAAAGTCTTCGGTGTAACGCCGATCCTCGGAATGTTCCTCGGCGGGATTCTGATCCATCCGACCTTCGTTTCGATGGCTGCGGCAGGCACCCCGTTTTCGGTGTACGGCATCCCCGCAAGAGCCCTGAATTATTCGTCTACGATCCTGCCGATCATCCTTTCAAACTGGGCAATGTCCTATGTGGAAAAACTGATGAACCGGGTGATTCCCGAAGCGCTGCGCACGGTATTTGCGCCGTTTCTTACCATCGTGATCATCCTGCCGATAAGTCTGCTTGTGCTGGCACCGGCCGGATCGTTTATCGGAGAAGGGCTGTGCAATATTCTGGTATGGCTTGGCAATAAAGGCGGCATCGTGACCATCCTCACCATTGCGGTGCTTGCGGCGCTGTGGGAGTTTATTGTGATGGGCGGCCTGCACTGGCTGTTTATCTCGTCCGTCTTTGTGGTGCTGGCGCAGAACGGAGTGGAGACGATCATTACCCCGCAGTGCGCCGCATCCGCGTTTGCGGTCGGCGGTATGGCATTCGGGGCCTTTCTGCGGGCAAAGAAGAAAGACAACCGGTCTGCCGCGCTCAGCACATTTGTGGCACAGATCATCGGCGGTGTGACCGAGCCCGCCTTATACGGCGTCGGTTTCAAATACCGCAAACCGTTTATCGGTATGATGGTGGGAGCCTTTATGGGCGGCCTGTATGCCGGTATCACACACCTGCAGGCATATAACTTCATACCGAGCGCAAGTTTTCTGTGCTTTCTGAACTATGCGGGCGGAACCACGGTCAACTTCATCAACGGAATCGTTTCCGGCATCATCGGATTCGCCGTTGCCTGTGCGGTGACCTGGATAATCGGCATCGATGAGAAACCGGCCGCCTGAGCAGCCGCGCATTCCTTTGTCACAGCGAAGATATGAAAATAAAACCGCTTTGTCCGGTATCCCCGGCAAAGCGGTTTTGATTGTTCGGCTATGATTCCGGAATTTCAACAGCCGTCCGGTTGTGGAAACTCCACGCCCATGCGTGCACCGGGATGCCCGGACAGAGAAGCTGAAGCGCCCTGCGGTAGATATTGATCTGGCCGCTGTAATGACGCTTGATCTCGTCTGTGCTCATGGCATCGGTCTTAAAGTCAATCAGAAGAATCTCGTCTTCGCCGAATGCCGCAAAGTCAATCACACCGGTGACCGGCTGACCGGTCTTTGGATCTTCCGCATAGAAGGGAAGTTCTTTCCGGATATCCATCGTCAGCGCCTTCCGGTAGAGATCGGACTGTGCGAAATCCAGGATCGCTTCAATGTCGCCGGGCCGCAGTGCGTCGTGATCAAAATCTTCTTCGGTCCACAGCCGGTTCGGAAGTGCCGCAATCGTTTCATGGATCAGGGTTCCGTACCGGGTTCCGCGGGATACCGATCCCGGATTCAGCGGCGGAAGCGAAGTGAATTCCGTTTCGCTCGGCCTTATCACAGGAAGAACATTCGGTTCCCTGACGGTACAGCGGGGAAGCGAAGGCACATAGGACGGAAGCGTGCCGGGAATGGAGGAAAGCGTGTCGAACGTCACGTGTTCCACCTCATAGAGCCCGGGGACCGGACGCATGGCAGCGGTGATATAACCGGTAATGCCCTTGCGGCGGCAGAGTTCGGAAAGCGTAATGACCGGACAATAAGGCTGCTCACATTTTGCGAGGTCAACGATATACAGCGCAGATTCCGCCCGGGTAACTGCGACGTAGAGCACCCGGATATACTCTGCGATATCGGCGATATTCTGCCGGTGCTCCGCTGCCATCCGCGCCAGGGAAGACCGCGATGTGTGCCAGGGCATATCATAGTGCTTCAGGGAGAACGGGATGTCGATATCGGGAATCAGGGCGTTCATCGAATCCATCATCCGGTTGGAGCCGGTGCTCCAGAGAAAGACGGTTTTATACTGCAGGCCCTTGGACTGATGAATCGTAGTGACCGTCACCACATCATCGTCTTTACTGCGGCAGGTCGCATTGGACGACTTCTCATCGGCGCCGCCTTCCATCATGCGGATCAGATCATAAACCGTAAACCGTTTTTCGGCTGCCCGCAGTGTTTTTTCATACAGGAAATCGAAGTTTGCTTTTCCGGCATCCGGCAGTTTTTCATAGAAGCCGCGGTACAGCGCGATGCGGTCAAGCAGCGCAGGCATTCCTTCATGGAGATGCGCCCGCAGCTCATGGAACCATTCTTCGATCTCCGGGTATTCTTTCCGGACTCCTCTGGCGAGCAATCCGTTTCTCAGCTTCAGCTGCGCAAGCGTTTCATCCTGAAAATCAAACAGTTCTCCGCTCAGTACAGTCAGAAGGGAAAGGGTGTCGGAAGGGTCGGTGATCACACGCAGAAGCGCAAGGATATACAGACAGAGATCACTGTTGTAGAAACCCTGCCGGGTATCGATATCATACGGAATGCCGCAGTGCTCAAAGATGCGCGCAAGCGTGATCTTTTCCGCATGCGAGCGAACCAGAACACAGAAGCTGTTCCAGCGGCTGCCCGCCGCATGAAGTTCAATCATCTTTGACGCGATCCATCCGGCTTTGCGTTCCTTGGCGCTGAAGCTCTCCTCTGCCGCCGGCTCGTCAGCGGCGTCTTCTGTTTCCCCGCCGGCTTCCCCGGCGTCAGCGTCTTCCGGCTCCTCCAGCAGGATCATCCGGATCGGCGGATCCCCGGCAGCGGTCTGAGATGCGGATCCGGGGGTAACGGTATCCTCCGCTCCGTATACATCTTCTCCGCCGTCGATATTCATGAGCCGCTCAAAGAGAAGATTGGAGAACGTAATGATCTTTGAAGAGGAGCGGTAGTTATGGTTCAGCGTGATGCGGCACATGGCCGGCACCGCCGCCAGCCCCCGCATCAACGCAGGCTTTGCGCCGCGGAAGCGGTAAATCGACTGCTTGACATCTCCGACCCGGAAGACGGTTCCCGGTGCGGCGACGGTATTGATGATCTCATTCTGAAGATAGGACGTGTCCTGAAACTCATCAACCATGACTTCTTTCAGACGGGCGCGGTACAGCTTTGCGACCTCCTGATCATTGCGGTTGAGAATATCCAGGGCATACTGTTCCATGTCCGTGAAATCCATACAGGCGTTTTCCTGTTTGATCCGGCGGTATGTCTGCATGGTGCAGACCGTAAGCTCTGAAAGGATTTCGGCATGCGGTCCGATCTCCCGCATGTCGCGCAGCAGAACATCACTGCTGTAAAGCACCGAGGTAATTTTTTTACAGGCATCGACCATCGCATCGCGTGCTTCGCTGTAACCGGCCGGTTTGGCGGAAGGTGCAGCCTGCGAAGAGCCGAAGAGCTCAAACAGGCTGCGGAAGGCATCATAGTCCTGCGCCCGCAGTGCGGCTTCCGTACTGCGGAACAGGTTCTGTGCTTCGAGAACCTGCGTGCGCTGTTTCTGCGGCACCGCATCATTGTCCGTGAGCCGGACCATCTCTTCAAAGCTCCGGTCAGCTGCTTCCCAGGAAAGGGTGATCCGATCGAAGAACGCCTCCCGGATCTCCTGCGGCACATCGTCCATCGTATGGATGCCGGAAAAAACCTGTGCGTGCCCGCGCAGCCAGGCTTCCGGATCACTGCTGCGGTCCGCAAGATCCTTGAGGGAGAGCACCATCTTTTTGATTTCTTCATAGTCTTCACTGCGGGGGCTGTAGGTTTCCAGCAGGGCGAGCAGCCCGTCCGGATTTTGGGCACCGATGACTTCGAGCGCCTCGGTGAAAGCCTCCTCCAGCATCTGCTTCTTCAGGCTGTCATCCACAATATTGTCTGCGGTAGCGGGATCGAGCCCGATGACGCTGAAATATTTGCGGATCACATTCAGACAGAAACTGTCGATCGTGGTAATGTCTGCGTCCGCAAGCAGAACCATCTGCGACGCAAGCCACTGCTTCTTCGCTTCGTCTGTTTCGCGTTCCGCAATTTCCTGAAGCCGGGCGGCTGCCCGGTTCTTCATCTCACTGGCGGCCGCTTCGGTAAACGTTACCGCGAGGATCTCATTCATTCCGATCTGCTGTTCTGCACACAGGGAAACCAGACGCTCCACAAGAACGCGGGTTTTTCCCGCACCGGCAGAGGCGCTGACCAGAATATCGGAGCCGGTCGTCTGCACGGCCTGCGCCTGACGGGTATCCATCTCCATGGATCAGTCCTCCTTTCCTTTGGCAAGCGGGGTATCACTCATGACAAGCGCCTGCGCTTTCCGGGCAGGCAGGTGATACCGGCAGACTGCCTTGTAGTCGCAGAATCCGCATGCGTCTTCCACCGGATCGACACCGATCTCGCCGGCGGTGGCATGTTCATAGAAGTACTCATAGAGTTCCGTGATGCATTCCTGTACCTCCTCATAGGAGTACATGGACTTGCCGGCAGAGAAATACTTTTTATAGTCGTCCGTGCTGAGAAGCGGATCGGAAAACGTCCACCCGCTGAGCTTCCGCTTACTGAGGGAAAGCTCCTTCAGGGTTTCTGGATCACGGAAATTATCGTTCAGGGCAAATCCTTTTGCGGTCTTGCCGAACTTTCCGGCAGAGCAGGGAGCCGGCGTGGATTTCATGGATACATAGTAGGCTCCGGAAGGCGTCTTTCCTTCCTTGTTCGCCGCAATGATCAGATAGGAAAGCAGCTGCAGCTGCAGGCCGGCCTTGACCTTCGGCTCCTTCAGCGCCTTGGGAGAGGACTTGTAGTCAAGGATCCGCAGACATGCATTGGAACAGTCCAGGCGGTCAATGGTGCCCTGGAGAAGGACATGCGGCGAGATCGGCGCAGTAAATGTCTGCTCTGCGCCCCGGGGAATCCAGGCAGGGGCAGCCTGCTCGGATTCAGCCAGTATCTCAATCGTCTGAATGAGTGCGTGGGTCATGCGCTCTTCACTGAGGGATGCCTTGACGGCTTCTTCCGGATGCAGTGCCCGCAGGGAATCAAACGCCGGCCGCAGGAGATCCCGGATTTCCTGTTCCGTGATCCGGGTATAGTCTTTTCCGTACTGCTTTACCGCCTGTTCAAAAACCCGGTGCTGCAGGCTTCCGGTTGACTGCATATCCAGCCCGCCGCGCTGTTCTTTCCGCACCTTCAGGCCGAATGAAAGAAACCAGGAGTACGGGCAGTTGAACCATCGCTCAATGCGGGAGACTGAAGACTGAATCATGCCTTCCGGGGCATAAAGCGCCGCCGCGGTCTCCGGCAGGAGGGCATGTTCTTTCATGCCGAGCGGACGGACCTTGTCGATCTTCCACGGTGATACGGGGAGGTTCTTTGAAGTGACTTCAAATGCCGGCTGGATCTCCCGGCCCTGATAATCCCCTGCAGCGTAGGACCAGATCACATCCCGGGCGCTGTTTTCCAGCCAGGAAAGCTGGGAAATCCAGAGTCCGTGACGTTTTTCAAGGGAAGGATATGCGCGGATCTTTGCGGTATATGCCTCATCAAACACGCCTTTGCGGAGGGGAACACCGGGGAATGCCTTTGCGGAGCACCCGAGAATATATATGGTATCTGCCGGTTCTGCCGGATGGGAAAGATCGGTGACCGCACAGAAGCCCGGATGCGGTTCGGAACA
>CAJOLG010000040.1 GCA_905235315.1 uncultured Solobacterium sp.
ACATCGAATTCAATACAGCAAACAATGCTATACTATTTTTTATATGAAGGTATTGATTCTTCCCTCCGTGTGTGTCCCCGGCTGCGGTTCGCCGGTTCTTATCGCACGTCAGCTGGCAGCCATGATGAGGCTGTCCGGTACGGACACCGGAGTATGCGCAGACAGGAAATCCAGGTTCAGCGATATCGCGTTTTTTGAATCGCCGGCAACGGCTTCGCTTCGCCGCGGACGTCCGGGCACGACGATTGAGGAATATCTCTATGGCCGCCACGGGCTTTCGGTTTCCTTTCTCCGGAAAGACCTTAAGGCAATCACGCAGGCAATCGCGGAATACAACCCGGATCTTCTGATTGAGATCGAGCGGCCGGCTGCTTCCGTTGCGGCGGTTCTTTCCGGGCTTCCGGTCTTTTCGGTGGTCAGCGCAGCAGCCTTCCGCAACCGGAACTTCCGGGCCGATACGCTGAACGGCCTCAATACCTTTCTGAATGAAAACGGGCTCGAGCAGGTGCTTCACCTGCGGGAGCTGTACCGTTATTCTCAGTGCTTTGCCTTCGGCCCGCAGGAATTTCTCCCGGTATTCCGGGGGTACCGGGTCGCTTCGTTCGGGGTTTCCGCAATCACGCCGGTAAACCTTTCCCAGGACAAAGCCCTCAGTATTGCCTTTACGGAAACCGGCATACCCGCAAGGCGCATGCGCCAGATCATCACCGACGCTTTCCGCGGCGCGCCTTACGATGTTTACATCTATGATTCATCCCAGCATCCGGGAAAAACCGATAACCTGCATTTCCAGAATCTGCAGCGAACGGAATTCATCAACGGAAGCAGAGTCTGCATCCATGACGGATGCGATGCGCTCACGCAGTACTGTGCGGCGCTCGGCATCCCGCAGATCATCCTGTATGACGATTCCTACCAGCGCTCATGGAACGCCGCCTGTCTTCAGCGCAGCGGAGCGGGGCTCGCAATCCATGAAGAAGAGCTGTGCATGGAACGTCTGTATGAGGTATATCGGCAGATTCTGTCTGACAGCCGCTTCTTTACGGAAGCGAAACGGCTTCAGGATAATGTCCTGGAACGCGGGGATACCACAAATATGCTCGCATACATCTGAATCTTTAACAAAAGGGGGAAAACACAACAATGAAACGCGACACATTTGGCTCACGACTCGGCTTCATCCTTGTCAGTGCCGGCTGCGCCATCGGCATCGGCAACGTCTGGAAGTTCCCGTATCTGACCGGACAGAACGGCGGCGGAATCTTTGTCCTGATCTACCTGTTCTTTCTGCTGATCATGGGTCTTCCCGTCATGACCATGGAGCTGGCCGTCGGCCGCGCCTCACGGAAAAGCGCTGTGGAGGGGTATAAAGCGCTGGAACCGAAGGGCTCTTTCTGGCATCTGCACGGCTGGGTCTGCATTGCCGGCTGTGCGCTGCTGATGATGTATTACACCACCGTCAGCGGCTGGATGCTCATTTATTTTGTCCGCTTCCTGACCGGATCCATGAACAGCTTCACCGTGGATACGATCGGCAGCGTCTTCGGCACGATGCTGGGAGATCCGCTGCAGATGGGCATTGCGATGGCAGTTACGGTTGCGGCAGGTTTTGCGGTCTGTTCGTTCGGCATCCGCAGCGGTCTTGAGCGCATTACAAAAATCATGATGTCATGCCTGCTGGTTCTCATCATCGGGCTTGCGGTCTACAGTATGACTCTCCCCGGAGCTGCCGAAGGACTTGCGTTCTATCTCAAACCGGATATCTCCAAAGTTCAGAGTATCGGCTTGGGTACGGTCATTGTGGCAGCGATGAACCAGTCGTTCTTCACACTCAGCCTCGGCATTGCGGCCATGGAAGTGTTCGGAAGCTATATGTCGGATGATTATACCCTTGTTTCCGAGGCCGGCCGCATCTGTGTGCTGGATACCTTTGTCGCAATCGTCGCCGGTCTCATCATCTTCCCGGCCTGCTTCAGCTATCACGTTGAGCCGGATGCAGGTCCTGCCCTGATCTTCCTGACCCTCCCGAAAATCTTTGCGGAGATGCCGGGCGGAATGATCTTCGGAACCCTGTTCTTCCTGTTTATGACATTTGCGAGTTTCTCCACGGTAATCACCGTTTTCGAAAACCTGATCGCCGCATCCATGGACAACTTCGGGTTCTCCCGCAGAAAGTCGGTTCTCCTCAACTTTGGATTCATTCTGATCGCCAGTATCCCCTGTGTGCTGGGATACAACGTCTGGTCCAATGTACATCTGATCGGGGCACGCGATATTCTCGACAGCGAAGATTTCCTGGTCTCCAACCTGATTCTTCCGATCGGCTCGCTGATCTTCCTGCTCTTCTGCACCTCAAAATATGGCTGGGGATTTGAGAACTACCGGAAAGAATGCAATAAAGGCAGCGGCCTCAGGATTCCCCGAAGCCTCGGCTTTTATCTGAAGTTCATTCTTCCCGTGCTGATTGCCGTAATTCTCGTTGCCGGCCTTCTTTAAACCGACTGAAAAAAGCAGACTCCGCACAACATCGCAGAATCTGCTTTTTTTACTGAATTTGGATAGGTGTCTTATTCGAACGGGAACCGTGCGGTCAGCGCGATCACTTCGTTCCGGATCCGCTGCTTGAGTCCCGCATCATCCTTATTCTTCAGAACCTGGGGATCCAGGAGCCGACCTGACGGAATTCTTCCTCGCGGAATCCCTTTGTGGTCATCGCCGCCGTTCCGAGCCGGATACCGCTTGTGGTATTCGGTTTTTCGTTGTCAAACGGAATCGCGTTCTTGTTTGCGGTGATATTGACTTCATCCAGCGCCACTTCCGCTTCCCGGCCGGTGATTCCGATGGAGCTCTTCACATCAACGAGAATCAGATGGTTGTCGGTGCCTCCGGTCACAAGCCGGAAACCCGATGCCTGCAGCGTCTCCGCAAGCACCTCACAGTTCTTCACAATCTGTGCCGCATAGCGTTTGAATTCCGGCTGGGATGCCTCATAAAGGCACTGTGACTTCGCCGCAACGATATGACAGAGCGGCCCTCCCTGCATGCCCGGGAAGATCGACTTGTCCACTGCCTTGGCATACTTCTCCCGGCAGAGAATCATACCTCCGCGCGGTCCGCGCAGGGTTTTGTGTGTTGTTGTCGTCACAAAGTCCGCATACGGAACCGGATTTGCGTGCATACCGCCCGCCACAAGACCGGCAATATGCGCCATATCCACCATGAGATATGCGCCGCAGGCATCCGCAATCCTGCG
Organism: uncultured Solobacterium sp.; assembly: GCA_905235315.1. Lineage (GTDB taxonomy): Bacteria > Bacillota_I > Bacilli_A > Erysipelotrichales > Erysipelotrichaceae > Bulleidia. Next base: position 3,254 of record CAJOLG010000040.1, read on the forward strand.
GAATTCCGCGAAATCGAGCGCTCTGGAATATGCACTCGCGCCGGCGACGATCATCTGCGGGCGGAGTTTCATCGCATCGATACGGAGCTGATCATAATCGATCCGTTCTGTTTCCTGATTCACGCCGTAGGAATAAAAATCATACAGCTTGCCGGAGAAGCTGACCTTTGCGCCGTGGGTCAGATGACCGCCCGCCGCAAGATCCATACCGAGTACCCGGTCACCCGGCTTCAGTACCGAGAAATATACACCCATGTTTGCCTGGGAACCGCTGTGCGGCTGCACATTGGCATGATCAGCCCCGAACAGTTCACATGCGCGGGTCCGTGCGAGATCTTCAATCACATCGACGTTTTCGCATCCGCCGTAATACCGTTTTCCGGGATACCCCTCGGCATACTTGTTCGTAAGTATGGAGCCGGAAAGCTCCCGTACTTCTTTCGAGCAGTAGTTTTCCGAAGCGATCAGTTCAATGTTCTCCCGCTGTCTTTTCGCCTCCGCGTCAAGCGCATTCTGCAGTTCCTGGTCAATCATCTGTCTTCCTCCTGAGTACCTGTTCCATCTGTTCCATTGTGATCGGGCCTTCCCGCAGGATCACCGGTGATTCCCCGGTCAGGTCCGCGATTGTACTTGCTCTGTTGTAGTAAACATTTCCTTCGAGGATGCCGTCCAGTTTCGGACAGGCAGTTTCGATCTCTTCAGCGCTTCTGCATTCCGGCATGCCGGATCGGTTGGCACTGGTCATGAACAGCGGAGAACCGGTCGCTTCAATCAGCTCCTTCAGCTGCGGTGTGGCCGCCAGCCGGATGGCCAGCGTATCCCCGCCGCCGCTCACAAAGGACGGCAGACGATCCTTCTTTTTCAGGATCACCGTCAGCGGCCCGGGCATAAACGCACGGATCACAGCTTCCGCCATCGGCGTGGTTTCCGCAATCTGCTTCAGCTGCGCTTCATCGGCACACATCACCGGAAAGCGTTTGGAACGGGGCCGGTCCTTTACTTCATAAAGCCGGTTCTGTCCGGCTTCGCTGATCTGCGCACAGACACCAAATACGGTGTCCGTCGCCGCAGCGATACAGCCGTCCTGTTTCAGGATTTCCGCTGCCTCTGCGATTTCATCCGCCGCAAATCTTCTCATAGCCCTTTCTCACCGGAACATGCTCAGAAACATACTGAGCACGATCAGAACGACCATAAGGATCATAAAGTACCGAAGCCATCCGCTGCGCTTGTTCATAACGAGAGTCATCATACCATGAAAATCAAAAAAAGAACCTTCAATCTGAGGTTCTTTTCACAAGTGTCAGTTTTCCGACCAGGCCGTACCTGCCTTCCGCCACATCATACCGGCATGTGGACAGGATCACCACCCGGTCCTCTGCGGTAATCACCGCATCGCTTTTCAGCGTGGAATTCTTCCGGATATCCTCGATAAAACGGAGGAATGCCTGATCGTCCGCGAATTCGGTCTGATTGTAGGTGGAGTAGGCATCGCCGAGAATATCGGCGAACGGTTCGATCTTGTATACGGCTTCCTTCGTCTGAAGCACAAAGTACGGATGTTCTTCCAGAAACCCTTTCTGCCGGAAGTCCTCTACCGCCGAAAACATGGAGCCGTTGCGCATATGATGCGCGTACAGGATACTGTTGTGATCGGAGAAATCGTTCTTGTTGTTCGCATCCAGGAAGACACATCCGGTGTGGTTGGTCTCCTTTGTGAAGAGATGTTCCAGATAATACTCGTTGTCCGTGCCCTGAACGACCGGATAGTCGATTTCCGTACCGGGCAGGGTAATCCACGCGACCACATCCGGGTTGATCTTTGCCAGAGCTTCAAAATCAGCAGGAACATATTCCATGTCATCCGCTGTTTCCGGATCCTTGCCGGTTTCCTGCACCAGTTTGGAATACGTATCCATTCCCTCCCGGTACGTCTTGTTTCCAAGATACAGCTGGATCCCGGAATACACCGCACCGATCAAAGACCCGATCAGAATCACGTACAGTACGACCCGCACCCACGGTTTCATTCTGCGTTTGTGCTTCCCGGTCTTTTTGTGCGGCTGACCGCCTGTCCCGGACCCGGTTCGGGTTCCTGTTTCTTCGGATTCTGCATCGATATCACTGATTGTGATTGCGGTTGTCTCAGACAATGTATCTTCCGGATCCCGGATCTCAATCATTTCCGTTTCCATAAGATCCGCTTCCGGATTCCGTTTCAGATCATCATCGTTTCTCATAGGTATTACCCCCTTTCCGCTGCGCCCGGACAGTTGAAATATACAAACAGCATCCGGTCTTTCCCGTTCATATCCTTACGGATCTCATACTCCGCTTCCGGCAGGCTTTCCTGTACCAGGCGGCTCAATGCCTCCCGCTGATTCCAGCCCATTTCGAACGCCATGAAGGATTTCTCCTTCAGGACTGACCGGCAGTCCGCGAATACCGAACGGTAAAAACGCAGTCCATCCTCTCCGCCAAAGAGCGCGACATGCGGCTCAAAGTCCACCACGGAACGCTCCATATCCTCATCCTGGGGGATATAAGGCGGATTGCAGATAAGTACATCATACTTCTTTCCGAGCGGAATGAGCGGTTTAATCATATCACCTGCATAAAAAGTGACATTCGCATGATTGTTCGCCGCATTGATTTTTGCGGTTTCCAGTGCCGGCTCCGAGATATCCGTGGCGTCCATGACAACCCGCGGCTCCTCACAGGCGAGCGTTACCGCAATCGCTCCGCTTCCGGTACCGACATCCACGCAGTGAACCTCTCCCTCCGGAAAAATGCGGTCAATTGCCGCAAGAACCTTTGCGCAGAGCTCTTCTGTCTCCGGGCGGGGAATCAGGACATCTCCGTTGACCGTGAACGGATAGCCGTAGAACCAGGAATAGCCAAGCACATGGGCCATCGGTTCCTGATTCAGGATCCGCTCCATTCCGGCAGAAAACGCTTCGGAAATGGATTCCGGCATCTCCTCGTCATAATGCAGGTAGAGGTTGCAGCGCTCCATCCTGGCAATCTCCACAAGAAACGCCATTACCGTTTCTTCCGGCACCCCGCATTCCGCACAGCGTGCCTCATAATTTCTTACTGCCTGGGCAAATGTCATTCTGCGTTCTCCAGTTTTTTCTTCTCATCGTCCGCCTGCAGGGCATCGATGATATCCTGCAGCCGTCCCTCCATTACCCGGTCAAGCTGGGTAATTGTAAAGCCGATCCGATGGTCGGTCACCCGGTTCTGCGGGTAGTTGTAGGTACGGATCTTCTCCGACCGGTCGCCGGTTCCGATCTTGGCCCGGCGGATCGCACCTTCCGCTTCCTCCCGCTGCCGTTTATATTCCTCATAGACCCGGGAGCGGATCAGACGCATCGCGGTCTCCCGGTTTTCAATCTGACTGCGGCCTTCCTGGCAGTTGACGGTAATGCCCGTGGGCACATGCACGATACGCACCGCGCTGTCGGTCTTGTTAATATGCTGGCCGCCGGCTCCGCTGGCCCGGTGGGTTTCAATCGTAAGGTCCTTCGGATCGATCTCAATGTCGGCATCTTCCGCTTCGGGCTGACACAGCACGGTAGCGGTACTTGTCTGGATGCGCCCCTGAGATTCGGTCTTCGGCACACGCTGCACACGGTGTGCGCCGCTTTCATACTTCAGCGCTTTGTACACATCATGGCCCTTGATTTCAAAAATGATCTGCGAGAATCCGCCTGCTTCGGATTCGGATGCCTCAAGAACATCGACCTTCCAGCCGTTGGATTCCGCATATTTCACATACATGCGGTACAGATCGCCTGCGAAGATATTTCCTTCATCCCCGCCGGCCCCGCCCCGGATCTCCATGATCACATTGTGATCATCATCCGGATCCTGGGGAATCAGCAGATGCCGGATCTTTTCCAGCAGGTTCGCAAGCGCCGGCTCGCATTCCGCAAGTTCTTCTTCCGCCATCATGCGCAGCTCGGGGTCGCTTTCATGTTCAAGCGCCTTCGCCTCATTGATGCGGGCCTCAAGATCAAGAAACTCCTGCCTCGCCTCCACCAGCGCAGTCAGTTTTGCCTGGGCGCGGGACAGCCGCGTTACTTCGCGGGGGTCCTTCAGAACCTCCTCGGACATCAGCTGTTCATTGATCCTGTCATACTCCGACTGGATTTCCGCAAGACGGTTGCGCATCGCTTCAATATTCATAAGCTGTATTCTCCATGGAAAAAACCGGAAGTATTATTCCTTCCAGTCTCTGAATTCCGGCTTTGAGCCGAAATTGTGATGCAGTTTGCGAAGTGCCTTGTTCTCCAGCTGGCGGATCCGTTCCCGCGTAACATTGCACTCCTTTCCGACTTCCTCCAGTGTATGGACATTCCCGTCATCGAGGCCGAACCGCATCCGCAGGATCTTCTGTTCGCGCTCATTCAGGGTCTTCAGAATCCGGTCGATCTCTTCCCGCAGGAACTGATTGTTCGCATAGTCCTCCGGGTTGATTGTCGTGGTATCCTCGATAAAATCCTGCAGGGTGGAGTTTTCTTCCTCCCCTGCGGGCGTTTCGAGACTGACCGGGTCCATCGCAATCTTGAGAATCTCATCGACCCGTTCCGGCGTCATGCCTTCGATCCGCGCAGCGATTTCCGCACTCGTGGGCTCTTTGCCGAGCTCCTGAAGAAGTTCTTTCTCCATGCGTTTGACCCGCATGATCTGCTCGCCCATATGAACCGGCAGACGGATGTCTCTTGCCTGGTCGGCAATTGCGCGCATCATCGACTGGCGGATCCACCAGGTCGCATACGTGCTGAACCGGAATCCCTTTGTATAGTCAAACTTGTCCACTGCCCGCATCAGGCCCATGTTTCCTTCCTGAATCAGGTCCTGGAGCGACAGCCCGCGCTTCATATAGCGCTTGGCGATCGATACGACAAGCCGCAGGTTTGAATTGATCAGAAGCTGCCTGGCCTCTTCATCCCCTTCTGCCGCACGCTTTGCGGTTTCCCGCTCCTGTTCCGCGGTAAGCAGCGGAATACTGCCGATCTCCTGCAGGTAGATACGCACACTGTCGGCCGTCTGGGTACGGCGCCCGCTTTCCTGATACGGTTCGGGTGTTGTCTCTTCCTCCGTCTGTACCTCTTCTTCGTCCTCCTCATCCTCAAGGAGAATATCTTCTGTCGGGCTGATAAAAATATCCTGCTCATTGCAGAACTCAAAAAGCGCATCCTGTTCTTCTTCGCTGAGATTGGATTTCTCGGCCTGTTCCTGAAGCTCTTCCGCGCTGATCGGCTCGCCGGATTCATTCCGGCGCGCCACTTCCGCTTCCAGTTCTTCAAGCGTCCGGAACGCGTTTTCATTTTGTTTCTTCTTTTCCGCCATCCGGTACTCCTTCCCTTCTGACCTGTCAGGTTTCATTTTACCACAACCGCCTCATTTCCCTGTATTCACCGGTTTTCCGAAAGAAAACCCCTCATCGCTGAGAGGTCTGCTTTTCCGATTATCCGGCCGGGTATGCTTACTTGAGTCCGTATTTCTTGTTGAACTTCTCGACACGACCCTGCGCCTGTGCGAATCTCTGACGTCCGGTGTAGAACGGATGGCAGTTCGAGCAGGTGTCAACCTTGATCTCCTGGAGTGTGGAACCCGTTACGAATTCACTGCCGCAGCTTGTGCATACGACCTTGCACTCATAGAACTTCGGATGGATGTCCTTTTTCATATGTTCGTCTCCCTTCTGCCTTGAGCCTCATGCGTGCCCAAAGAAAGTGCTTTTGTAATATATCATGCCGGTTCGCTCTCAGGCAAGTGTTTCTTCCGTTTTTTCTCTCCGGATCACCGCACCGAGGCTGCGAAGCTTGCCGTCGATATTATCATATCCGCGGTCGATATGGTAAATGTCATGAATCTCGGTCTCGCCTTCCGCAAGCAGACCGGCAATGACCAGAGCCGCCCCGCACCGAAGGTCGGTCGCGGTCACCCGGTCGCCATACAGCCTGGAAGGGCCTTTCACCACACATTTTCCGTTATAAAGTTCAATATTCGCACCCATGCGCTGCAGTTCGAGACAATGCTTGAACCGCTCCGTATAAATCGTATCCGTAACTTCGCTGATGCCTTCCACCTGGGTCAGCAGCGCGGTAAGCGGCTGCTGGAGGTCGGTCGCAAACCCGGGATACGGCTTTGTGGTAACATCCGTCGCATGCATGTGATCCGAATGGCGCACCTGGATCCAGTCAACCCCGATTTCAAGATCAGCGCCCATCTCCTGCAGTTTGGAAGTCAATGCTTCAATATGCTTGGGAATGACATTGTTGATGCGCATCTCATCTGCGCACGCCGCCGCCATGATCACAAAGGTGCCTGCCTCGATCCGGTCGGGAATGATTTCGTGATAGCAGCCCTGAAGCTGTTTCACGCCCTCGATCGTGATCACGTTGGTGCCCGCACCGCGGATATTGGCACCCATGTTGTTGAGCAGGGTCGCCACATCGATGATCTCCGGCTCCTTGGCCGCATTTTCAATGACCGTGCGCCCTTCCGCATAAACCGCAGCCATCATGATATTGATCGTTGCGCCGACGGAAGAGATATCCAGGAAGATCTTGGTTCCCCGCAGATGATCCGCCTTGATCGTATAGCAGCCCTTTTCATAGTCCACGGTCGCCCCGAGCGCCTCAAATCCCTTGATGTGAAGGTCGATCGGCCGCGGCCCGAGGTAACATCCGCCCGGCATCTTCATCCGGACATAGCCGTACTTGCCCAGCAGCGCACCCATGAAGTAATAGGAAGCGCGCAGCTTGGTGATAACATCCGCGTCAAGATCCGTATTCTTCATACAGGAAGGATCGATAATCAGATGGTCTTCCTTCTCCGTCACTTCACACCCGAGGATGCGCAGAATCTTACTGAGGGAATCCACATCCGCGATCTCCGGAACCCCGCTGATCGTGACCGGTCCTCCGGCCAGAACCGCGGCCGGTATCAGAGCGACAGTCGCGTTCTTCGATCCGGATACTTTTACTTCACCGTTCAGACGGTGTCCGCCTTCAATCTTTATTACTTCCCGCATCGGTCTTCCTCCTCGAGTATATAGTCTGCCATCTGCGCAGCATTCATGACAATCTTATGCGCACCGGACTGATCCTGGCGGAAGCGGTCATCCTTCCGCGCGATTACCGTCATGCCGGCCCGTTTTCCCGCCAGAATACCGGGAGCGCTGTCTTCATAGACGGCACATTCCTCCGGTTCTGCGCATAGTTCTGCGGCTGCCCTGAGATAGATCATCGGATCCGGTTTGGGACGTTCCAGCGTTTCGGCCGAAATCACACAGGGAAAGTACTCCCGGATGCCCATTGCGTCAAGACTTGACTGAATGACTTTCGGCGAATTGCTGGAGCAGCATGCCATCCGGATCCCGGCCTGTTTCAGGCGTTCCAGCGTCTCCGGGATATCCGGAAACATCGCCGAACGGTAATCCAGCGGATGCGACCGGAGCTTTTCGATCCAGCGCTGCCGGATCTGGTTCCTTGTCCAGGCTCCATCCAGCAGATTATAGAGAATCTGCCAGGTGCCGTCGGCTGTCGTTCCGACTACCGCCATAATCGGTTCTTCCGGGCCGGTGTACCCGAGTTCCCGCATGACCTGAATCGTGATGTCCATATAAAAGCCTTCGCTGTCATAAAGAATCCCATCCATGTCAAACAGAACCGCTTTTTTCATGAGTTTCCGCTCCCGGGGTTATTCTACTTGAATTTATACACAAAGCCAACCGCGGAACCGGTCAAAAAAAGGAGAACTCCGATGAAGTTCTCCCTTGTCTGATTCGTCCGGCAATTATGCCTTGTTGTCGGAGCCGAATGCCTTGATCAGTTCGATGGTCTTGGCGATGATTGCGTCTGCGCCCGGTTTCAGGAGCTTACGGGGATCATAGCCCTTGCCTTCGAGATCCTTGCCGGCTTCGATGTACTTACGGGTAGCGTCCGCAAATACCAGCTGGAGCTCAGTGTTTACGTTGATCTTGGAGACGCCCATGGAAATCGCCTTGGATGTCTGATCGAACGGGATACCGGAGCCGCCGTGCAGAACGAGCGGTTTGCCGTCAACAGCCTTGTTGATCTCATCCAGACGCTCGAAGTTCAGGCCGGCCCAGTTTGCCGGATATTTACCATGGATGTTTCCGATGCCTGCAGCGAGGAAGTCTACGCCAAGCGCAGCGACCTGTGCACACTCATTCGGATCTGCGAGTTCGCCGTTGGATGTAACGCCGTCTTCGGTTCCGCCGATACCGCCGACTTCACACTCAACCGAAACACCGCGGGAGTGAGCGAGCTCAATAATTTCCTTGGATTTTGCCATGTTCTCTTCGAAATCGAAGTGAGAACCGTCAAACATAACGGATGTGAATCCGGCTTCGATGCAGGCTTTTGCGCCTTCATAGGTACCGTGATCGAGATGGAGCGCAACCGGAACAGTGATGCCCATGGAATCATGGAGATCCTTAACGAGGTCCACAACCATCTTGTAGCCGCCCATATACTTGGCTGCACCTTCGGAAGCCTGAATCATTACCGGTGCTTTCGCCTCTTCCGCAGCTGCGAGAATGCACTTTGTCCACTCCAGATTGTTCGTGTTGAACGCACCGATCGCATAGTGACCCTCATGAGCCTTCTTAATCATTTCTGTTGCAGAAACCATTACCATATCGCAATTATCCTCCTTTATTTGCCATATTTTTAATTGGTGGTTTTATTTTATCGCGTTTTTTCCCCGTTGCATAGCAAAACAAATCCATCGGAAAAGGGCCGAAACCGGCCCCTTGTCAATCAATACTCGTCATCACCCTTCGGCAGGTCAAGGACATCTCCGTCCTCGTATTCTTCGATTTCGTCGTCCTCATCGATATCCGTTTCCGTGGTGACTTCTGTATAACTGCGCCTGCTTCGAAGATCCCATTTATTCCCTTTCAGGGATGCGAACCTGTGATCTTCCATGAGTTCGGCGTAGAACTGCCGCTTTTTGCGGCTCATCTTTTCCTCGGGAATTTTCATTGATTTCGCAACATCCGCCCAGAGTTTCGGGAAGTCAACTTCCTTCTTCCGCTTGGACATGATGTTGTATGCAGTATCTGTCATTGTTACCTTCGTGCTCATAATTGTTATATGCCCCTCCAGATATTAACAACCATCCGGCAATGAATGAGTGTAACTCATGCAATTATTTATACGCAAGTATTATTTCAGTGTCAATACGCATTTTTACATTCAAGCATACCTCAGGCACGAAGGTCTGTGCCTTCCGGTGTCCCGAACCGGAACACCAGTTCGAGGTCGGTTACGGGGCTGCTGTCCTGAAGGAGACGGTAGCGGAAACGGATTTCTTCCTCTTCCCACGCAAACTCCGTCAGTTCGCTTGTGAAACGCAGTGTCCCGACCATGGTCGTAACCTCTGCCTCCCCGCTTCCCGCATACGGCAGAACGATCCGGCTTTCGGTTTCCCCGCGGTGAATCAGGATCACTTCCTGTTCGTTTCGCTCCAGGATATCCGTTCCGGAAAACGGCAGGCATTCCCGCGCGGACACAAACCGGTCTCTGCGGATTGCCGGCCCATTGATAAAGATTTCCGATGTGCCCTCGAGATGATCCCGTCTCTCGGCGGTCAGATGCGTGATCATAACAGGCCGCGGATCTCCTTGGGATAGTAGATTCTATCATCCCGCAGCTGTCTGCCGCGGACCAGGCTCTGTACGATATTGGAAGCTTCCGAGAGCTCCTTGATTTCCCCGCCGTGCAGGCGCACCCGGATCGCATTGCCGGCCGAAACCCGATACGGAATATATACCCGCTGGCCGACATCGTCACTGGCAAGGTAATAGGCCGGATCATAGCCGGCTGCTTCCAGCGCGGCCGTCACGTTCCGCCGGTTTTCCTCCGTATCCTCCATGTAATCAAACAGCCTGCGGTCAAGGATCCTTGACGCAAGATCGGCGGTAATACGGTCCCCGCAGCGGCTCAGCACTTCAAACGCATAATTGCAGGAGTATTCATCCAGCACAAAGTAGTCTTCCAGGCTCAGCACGCCGCCCTCGATCAGCGGTTTGAATTCCGGAATCGACTGCGGCATATGCCCGGCTTCATTCAGATCCCGCAGCCGGTCGAACAGTTTCGACAGGATACATTCAAAACTTCTTGCGCCGGGATGATAGTAAATCTGCCAGTAACTGTGATAGCGGGCCATTACATAGTCAATCGCATAGACGCCGCTTTCCTTGACGACGACCAGGTCGTCTTCCACCCGCAGGGTCCGCAGGATCCGTTCCAGGTCAAAATGCCCGTAGGAGGTTCCGGTGAAATAGGAATCCCTGAGCAGATAGTCCATCCGGTCTGCGTCCAGCTGCGCGGAGATCAGCTGCGGCAGGAGCGGGTTCTCTGACTGGTGGCGGATCACATCCGCGACCTCATGGGAGAGGCCGGGAGCGGCTGCCTCCAGAATCCGGGTCACTTCGGTATCTTCTTCAATGATCCGGCAGGTGTAATCCTCATGCGTGCCGCCGACCACCTTCTCAAAGGCATGGGAATAGGGCCCGTGTCCGATATCGTGGAGAAGCGCAGCGGCCATCACCGTTACTTTTTCCCGTTCATTGAGCGCCCGGGCAAGATCCGGCACTTCCGTGATCATGCGCCGGACGATCTCATAGACTCCGAGCGAATGCGAGAACCGGCTGTGATCTGCCGTATGGTAGACCATAAACGCTCCGCCGAGCTGGCGGATCCGCCGCATTCTCTGCATCCAGGCGGTGTTGATCAGCCGCCAGATCACTTCGTATTCCACCCGGACATCCGCATGAACCGGGTCACGCAGAACTTTTACTTCATCCGTTTTCTGAAACGTCATTTCCTGTCTCCTCCAGAAGCACGACCGCCTGGGCAAGCACTCCCTCCATGCGGCCGACAAACCCCATGCCTTCCCCGCGGGTGGCCTTGACACTGATGTTGGAAATATCTGTCTCCAGGATTCCTGCGAAATTCTCCCGCATTGCCGGAATGTGCGGCGCCATTTTCGGTTTTTCAATCAGAATCAGGCAGTCCGCATTCCCGATGCGGTATCCGCGCTCCTTCATCATCCGTACGGTCTCCCGCAGAATCTCAAGCGAATCCGCGCCTTCCCATTTCGGGTCGGTATCGGGAAACCAGTGCCCGAGATCGCCGAGCGCAAGCGCGCCGAGGATCGCCTCCGCCAGAGCATGCGTAAGCGCATCCGCATCGCTGTGTCCCAGCAATCCCTTCTCAAACGGAATCTCAACTCCGCCGAGAATCAGTTTTCTTCCTTCCGCAAAGCGGTGAATGTCTGTCGATTGTCCGATGCGCATAACCTCATTCCTCCGAGTATTTCCATGTTTTTTTCTAATAATACACTATCCTGTTTTTCCGTGCCCGAACAGGCGGATCCGCGGGGAGTGTTTTCTCTTGTGGACGTTTTCAAAAGTTTAGTAAAATAAGCCCATGAAACAAACCATGCCGCTGCCTCAATCGATCCATACTGTCATCCGGCGCCTGAATGATGCCGGTTTTGAAGCGTATGTTGTCGGGGGTGCGGTGCGCTCCTGGCTTCTCGGCACAGACATTCATGATTATGACATCACCACGTCCGCTCTTCCGCAGGAGGTCAAGCAGGTCTTTCAGGGGTATCGGACGGTCAATACCGGCATCCGTCACGGCACGGTTACCGTGCTGGATCACGGGAATCCGGTGGAAGTGACGACCTATCGGACAGAGACTGCCTATACCGATCACCGGCATCCCGATTCCGTCGCATTCTGCCGTTCGCTGCGCGAAGACTGTGCGCGGCGGGATTTCACAATGAATGCCCTCTGTTATCATCCGGAGGAAGGAATCCGTGATTTTTACGGCGGCGTCAGCGATCTTGAAAATCATGTGATCCGCGCGGTCGGTGACCCGAACATCCGGTTTGAAGAAGATGCCCTGCGCATCCTGCGGGGAGTCCGGTTTGCGGCCCAGCTCGGATTTCAGATTGAAGCCGAAACGCGGGCTGCCCTTCTGGAAAAAAAGGACACCCTGTCTTATGTATCCCAGGAACGCATTACCGCCGAATTCTCCAAAACGATTGCGGCCCCGTATGCCGGAGCCGTTCTGGAAGAATACCGCTCCCTGTTTGTGCTTCTGATTCCGGAGCTGCAGGCATACAGCGATGCGCAGTGGCGTGAACGGTGTGCCGTGATTTCACGCTGCCCGGAAGACGTCTGCCTGCGGATGGCAGTACTGCTCAGCGGACTGGACGATCTGTCCTGCAGTGACAGAATCCTGCGCCGAATGAAGTTCTCCAACCGCGATCGCAGCACCATTCTCAATTATCTCGAAACAAAAGACATGCCGGTGGACAGCCGGATTGATATGCGCAGGGTAATGAACCGGCTGACAGTGCCCGTGTCTTCCTTCCTGGATTTCCGGTGTGCGGAAGATCCTTCGCTTGACCGCAGCGCGCCGGAAAGCCTGGCAGAGTCGATTCAGAAGGACGGTGACTGTTACACATTGAAACAGTTAAAAGCGGGGAAGACCTTTCGGAAGCCGGTCTTTGCGGAGAACGTATCGCAGTGTCCCTGAATGCCCTGCTCAACGCGGTCATGGAAGAACGGGTACCGAATAAAAAGAACGCTCTGATGCGATATCTCCGGGATCTCAGTGAACCGGAACAGGAGAGTTCTTCTCCCTCATAAACCAGTACATTAAAGGGAACGGCAGATAATCCTGCTGTTCCCTTTTGCGTGATAGGTATTGTATCTGCGGATCAGAGTTTGCGGAACTGTTCCACATTGAGTACGAAGATCGTCGCCCCGCCGACCTGAACCTCAACCGGGAATGAAGCATACCGGCCGATGTCATAACTGGCAGTAGAAGGAACGATTTCCGTACGGCGCTCGGATTCACTTCCGATGATCTCAATACAGTGCTCCACAAGATCAT
>CAJOLG010000041.1 GCA_905235315.1 uncultured Solobacterium sp.
ATTCTAGCATAGTTTTTTACTTCACGAGATACTCGAGAATTTCAACAGCGTTGGAAGCTGCGCCTTTGCGGATCTGGTCGCCGCAGCACCAGAGGGAAAGACCGCCGAGCGCCGGATCTTTGCGGATACGGCCCGCATAGACAAGATCCTGGTTACTGGTATCGATCGGCATCGGGTAGCCCTCTTCGATATAACGGACGCCGTCTGCCGCGCGGATTGCGTCTGCGGCTTCTTCAACTGTGACATCCCGCTCGCACGCAAAGCTGACGGAGATGGAATGGGAACGGAACACCGGCACCCGCACGCAGGTGCACATGACCTGCATATCCGGGTTGTGAAGAATCTTGCGTCCTTCATTGCCGAGCTTCGCTTCTTCGGTGGTCACACCGTTTCCGGTGTCGCTTCCGATCCACGGAATGCAGTTATAGGCAATCACTGCCGGGAAGACTTTGGGCTGCGGGGTTTCTCCCGCTGCGATGGCTGCGACTTCCTCTTCCAGCTCGCGCATGCCGTTGATGCCGGCACCGCTGACCGCCTGATAGGTGCTTGCGACCATCTTTTTGATCGGGCTCAGCTTATGCACGGGCGCCACCGCCATGAGGGTGATGATCGTGCTGCAGTTCGGGTTGGAGATAATGCCGTTATGTTTCTTCGCATCCTCCCCGTTGATTTCCGGCACCACAAGCGGAACATCCTTCTCAAGCCGGAACGAACTTGAGTTGTCGATAAAGACAGCTCCGGCCTTGCGGATCGAAGGTGCGAATTCCCTTGCGTATTCGGCTTCCACTGCGCCGAGTACGAAGTCAAGCCCTTCAAACGCGCCGTCCTTCGCTTCCTGAATGACGAGCTCACCGTCTTTGTACTTCATGGTTTTTCCTGCACTGCGGCTGCTCGCAAGCAGGCGAACTTCATCACAGCTGATATTGCGTTCTTCGATACATTCCAGCATCTGACGGCCGACAGCGCCGGTCGCTCCGAGGATTCCGATTCTCATTTCTTTTTCCCTTCTTCCTTAATGAAACGGTCATAAATGCACTGAATCGACTTTTCAAAGTCACGATTGTGCACACCGATAATGATACTCAGCTCATAGCTGCTCTGGTTGATGACTTTGATGTTGATGTGATTCTGACCGAATTCCGACAGCAGGCGTCCGGAGATACCCGGCTGGTCCTTCATGGCACGGCCGACAATGGCAATCAGCGCAAGGTGATCTTCGATCCGGATATCATCCGGCTTCAGTTCTTCCTTCAGCTTTCCGACAATATCATAGAGACAGTGATTCACAAGATCCGAGGCAACGATGACAGAGTAGGTATCCACCGTGGTCGGCACAGACTCAATGGAAACGCCGTAGTCCTCGAAAATCGACAGGATCTTCCGCAGAAAGCCGACTTCCGTGCTGGAATGCATTTTCTGCATGGTGATTACCGTGAAGTCCTTGCGGCCGCTGATTCCGGTGATGATGTGCGGCGGGCTCACCGCATCCTTCTCACTGCAGTCAGCCATGATCAGGGTACCCGGATTATCCGGCTCATTGGTGTTGCGCACATTGATCGGGATATTCCGGTCCTTGACCGGGAAGATCGCATCATCGTGAAGCACGTTGGCTCCCATATAGGACATCTCACGCAGTTCACTGTAGTTGATGCACGGAATGCCGATCGGATTTTTTACGATCCGCGGATCGGCGACCAGGAAGCCGCTGACATCGGTCCAGTTCTCATAGACATCCGCCCCCACGACATTGGCGAGGATTGCGCCGGTGATATCACTGCCGCCCCGGCTCATAATGCGGATTACCCCGTTGGGCAGCGCGCCGTAGAAACCCGGCACCACAAGGCCGCGGTCACTCACCCGCTCCTCCACGAGTTTTTTGGTGCGCTCCATATCAACTTCGCCGTCATATTTGAACGCAATGACTTCCGCCGCATCGGCGAAATCATAATCCAGATATTCTGCCAGCAGCTTGGAGGTAAGATACTCCCCGCGGCTGACCAGATAGTCGGTGCTCATCCCGCGCCGCATGACACTGCGGATCGCCTTGAATTCCTTATCAAGGTCCAGTTTCAGACCGAGTTCTTCTTTAATACGGTTGTACTTCTCTTCGATCTGGGCAAAGATCGGCTCATAGGAGACTCCGAAGCGGACATGCGCCTCGCAGAGAAACAGCAGATCGGTTACCTTATGATCTTCACTGGACTCTTTTCCGCAGGCGGAGGAAACGACGAATTTCCGATCGGGATCGGACTCAATAATAGCTTTGACTTTGCGGAACTGTTCCGCATTGGCGACGGAGGAACCGCCGAATTTCGCAACTTTGATCATTCTGTCACCATCGCGGCGAATACTGTCTCATCACCGCATCCTTTCAATGCCGCAAGAAGTTCGCTGAGGGAGATCGTCTTTGTGAGCAGTGCGTGCGCTCCGGCATCGGATGCCTTGAATTCCGCAAACTTCTCCGGGGCTGCCGTACGGACATAGAACTGCGCCTTTACCCCGTCATTGCATACATGTCTCGAACCCGGAGCCGGCATATCGGAATCCTGGTTCTGATAGATATCAAGCAGGTCCTGCACTACCGCATGCGCGGTCGGCAGTGAGCCGGCACCCTGGCCGACAAAGATCGCTCTGCCGAGGTCTTTCGAAACCGACTGCACCGCATTGAAGTTGTCGGAGATGTGGGCGAATACATCTTTTGAGCCGACAAATACCGGCATGACCCACAGGCTCACCGCATCGGGAAGATTGGTTCCGGAGCCGAAGAGCTTCAGCGCATAGCCGTTCTCTTTTGCCCAGCGGATGTCTTCCGCTGTCACCGCTGAGATTCCCAGGGTCGGTATTTCGGAGGAATCGACGATCACGCCGAATGCCCTCATCGCGGTAATCGCAGTCTTATAGCGGACATCGTACCCGTCGATATCATCCGTCGGATTCTTCTCCGCATATCCGAGTTTCTGTGCTTCCGCAAGATTCTGTGCGAATTCGCTCTCGGTAAGTGTCATACGGGAAAGGATATAATTGGTCGTTCCGTTGAAGATGCCGCAGAACGAACTGATCGGTTCCAGACGCCGGATTCTTGTAAGATTGCTGATCCAGGGGATTCCGCCGCCGCAGGATGCTTCATAACGGATGGACACCCCGTTTTCCTTTGCCAGTTCAAAGAGTTCTCCGCAGTATGCCGCAAACATCTTCTTGTTGGATGTCACAACATGTTTGCCGTTCTCAAGCGCCCGGCGGACAAACGTATGCGCAGGTTCAAGCCCGCCCATGCATTCGGCAACCGCTTCAATATCCGGATCCGATAAAATTTCCTCCACATTCATCGTGCAGCGCGGATCCGTCATCTCTGACTCATCCTTCACAAGAATTCGTGTCACTTCCAGCCGGCGGACTTTTTTCCCCGCACAGGAATCTGTAATTGCGGTTACCCCGCTGCCAACGACACCGTGACCCAGCAATCCGATTTTCATCCTCATACCTCCTGTTGTTTCCCGTTTGAGTACAGTTGTATTCAAAACAGGAACATAGTATCATGACAGAGTCTTTGACACAAGGAGAAGAATGCTATGCAGTATTACAGCACCCGTTCCGCATGTGATCCGATTCCCGGTCATCAGGCGGTAATCCGGGGTCTTGGCCCCGATGGAGGATTGTATGTGCCGGATGATTCGGACATTCAGATCAATTGGAGAGAACTGTCCGGCAAGACTTATCAGCAGATCGCGGAAGCGGTTCTGACCGCGTTTTTTCCGGATTACGGAAGTGAGACGATCCGGGAATGTGTTGCGTCTGCCTATAATAATTCCTTCGATGATCCGGAAATCGTCCCGGTCAGGATGTTCTGTGACGGCGCCTTTATGGAACTGTGGCACGGCCCGACCAGCGCATTTAAGGATCTGGCGCTGACGATCCTGCCGCATCTTCTGACTGCCGCATACCGCATGGATGCGCGCACCGATACGGTTGCGATCCTGACGGCGACAAGCGGGGATACAGGCAAGGCTGCCCTCAGCGGCTTTGCGGATGTGCCCCACACCGACATTACGGTATTCTATCCGCGCGACGGTGTTTCCGCTGTGCAGCGGAAGCAGATGGTCACCAGCCGCGGAAATAATGTATCGGTCGTTGCGGTGGAAGGAAACTTCGATGACTGTCAGCGCATGGTCAAGGAAGCGTGTTCCTCCCCTGCGGTCAAGGAAGCGTGCCGCAGCGTGACCATCAGTTCGGCCAATTCCATCAACATCGGCCGGCTGGTTCCCCAGGTTGTCTATTATTTCAGTACCTATCTGAAACTGGTTGAAACCGGAGCGATCAACGCGGGTGATCCGGTTACCTTTGTGGTGCCGACCGGAAACTTCGGTGATATCTTTGCCGGCTGGCTTGCCAAACAGGCCGGTCTCCCCGTCAAGCGTCTTGTCATTGCCAGCAATGACAACAACGTCCTGACTGACTTTATCCGTACCGGCACCTACAGCCGCCTGCGCGAGTTCCATGAAACGATCTCGCCGAGCATGGACATTCTTGTCTCCAGCAACCTTGAGCGTCTGCTGTTCTTCGCTTCCGGCCGGGATGCCGAAATGACCGCGTCCCTGATGAAGCAGCTGAATGAAACCGGCAGCTACACGGTGAGCGAGGAGATGCTTTCCAATATCCGGGCTGACTTCTCCGCCTTCTGGTGCGATGAGAATATGTGCCGGGAAGAAATCCGAAATCTGTTTGAGCACGAGAGGATCATGATCGATCCGCATACAGCGGTCGGTCTCTCCGCCCTGCATCAGTACCAGGCGGAAGGCCACAAGGAGTTTGCGGTGGTTCTTTCCACGGCCAGCCCGTATAAATTTGCCCAGGATGTACTCAAAGCCGCAGGGGAGCCGTCTTCCGACGATCCGTTTGAAGCGATCCGCTCTCTGCACGCAGTATCCGGCATGCCGGTGCCCCCGGGTCTTGCGGAGCTGGAATCCCTGCCCGAGCGGTTTGACACCGTGATCCCTTCGGAAGAAGGCATCTCCTGGATCGCAGCGAAAATGGAGCGTCTTTCCCATGATTAAGCTCCGTGTGCCGGCGACTTCCGCCAACCTCGGTCCGGGCTTTGACTGTCTCGGCATTGCGCTGGGCGTCTATAACACCTTTGAGATCACACCGGCGGATTCCTTCCGGCTGGAGGGAATTCCAAGGGAGTATCAGAACGAGGACAATATCTTTCTGCAGGCATACCGCAAAGCCGGCGGAACAGAACCGATCTGCGTGAAGTTCAATTATGAAATTCCGATTTCAAGAGGTCTTGGAAGCAGTGCTTCCCTGCTGACCGGCGGAGTTCTTACCGCCCAGCTGATGAACCGCAGTGTGGATCTGCAGAAGGCATTTCAGATTGTGAGTGATATGGAAGGCCATCCCGACAATGCGGCGCCCTCTGTATTCGGCGGTCTGACCGCCAGTATGAAAGGCAGCAGTGAATGGATCACCCGCAGCCTTCCCTGCAGTGATCTGCTTCGCTTTACGGCATTGATTCCCGATTACGAAGTGCTTACCGCAGAGGCAAGGGCCATTCTGCCGGAAAGCTATCCGCGCGCTGTTGCGGCATCCAATTCCGGAAAGGCAATTCTGGTATGTGAAGCGCTGAGCACCGGGGATATCCGCCTGTTGAAAGAAGCCGCAACGGATCAGATTCATGAACCGTACCGGAGAACCCTGATTCCGAACTTTGAAACTGCGCGCACAATCGCGGAAGAAGATACCGGCGGTGTTGTGGTCATCAGCGGAAGCGGGTCGACCTGCCTGCTGATCAGTGACCGGCCGCTCGGCGACCGCGCCGCGTTCCGTATCATGACACTTCCCGAGCACTGGGCAGTGCAGGAACTGCCGGTATGCGGCGGGCCGGAGATACTGGAGAATGATTCATGGCAGACAATTATCTGATCGTGCACAAAAAAATACTGCCTGATTATCTGGAGAAAGTAATCGAGGCAAGAGAGATGCTTAAGGCTCACGAGGAGATGACGGTGACGGAAGCTGTCCGCAAAGCCGGCATTTCCCGCAATACCTTTTATAAGTACCGGGACTATGTGTTCCGCATGCAGGAAAGCAGTGAAACAAGACGCGCCAGTATTTCCGTCAACCTGAAAGACCGGCCGGGCAGTCTCAGCGAGATGATCCGCTGTCTGTCCGGTGTCAATGCAAGTATTATCACGATCTCGCAGTCGGTGCCCGTCAACGGGAAAGCCGCAGTGGTAATGACCATCCGCACTTCCGGCATGGCCGGAACGGTCGAGGATCTGCTCAATGCCCTGAAACAGCTGCCCGATGTATCCTCCGTGCGGCTGAATTCAATGGACTGAAATCGTGGTAAGATAACGTTCGGGAGAAAGTAAAAAGTATGAAACTCAGTACAAAACGTGTGTTGTCGGGGATCATGATCGCAGGCGATCTGTTTATGGTCTTGATCGGTCTGATTCTGGTCTTCGATGACGAGATGTTCCTGTTCGGCATGGCCATGCTGGTGCTGCTGGCTATCGACATCTATCTTACCGTCGACTATATCCGTTCGCTGCAACATCGCGAAAAGGTAGAAGAGAGCCTGAAGATGGACAACCTGCATGCAGGAGAGATCCGTCAGCGATATCAGGAACTCAGCAAACCGGGAACCTCTTCCCGTCCGGCACAGCAGCGCCGGAGAAAAGCTGCAGCCCGGCCGGCTGCGTATGAGGCTCCGGCAGAGGAAGACGACCTTTCCGATCTGCTGAACGGCCCGGCTTCCTCGCAGAACCAGGAACTGCACGGATAATAAAAGAAAGGAACGGCAGACGATGATTGTAATTGAAATGGATAACGGAGGCGTTATCGAAATCGAACTTGACTATGACGCAGCGCCGATCAGCGCCGAAAACTTCGAGAATCTGGTGCGGGAAGGCTTCTATGACGGCCTCACCTTCCACCGTGTCATCCCGGGATTCATGATTCAGGGCGGTGACCCCCGCGGCAACGGCACCGGCGGCAGTAAGAAAACCATCAAGGGGGAATTTGCGTCCAACGGCGTGAACAATCCGCTGAAGCATACCCGGGGTGTGATTTCCATGGCCCGCTCCATGGCACCGGACAGCGCCAGCAGTCAGTTCTTCATCATGCATCAGGACGCTCCGCACCTTGACGGAAACTATGCGGCGTTCGGCCACGTGGTGAGCGGAATGGATGTCGTTGATGAAATCGCCTCTGCCCCCACGGATTTCCGGGATAAACCTGTCACTCCGGTTGTGATGAAGCGCGTCTACGTGAAAGAGTAACCAGACCAGCCTGCTCCGGCAGGCTTTTTCTTTTTGCGATTCTTTCTCCCCTTTCGGCAGGATTTGATATACTAAGTAGGCAGAGAACGCTATGAAAAAACGCATTTTCAGTATATGCAGTCTTCTGATCGGTCTGATCGAAGCGTTTATCCCCTGTATGCTGGGCGCAGTCACCCTTGGCTGCTTCCTGTTTTTCCTTGTTTCACGCGCCCAGTCCGGCATCCTGTCTGACTTCATCGCGATGGAAAAGGAAGTCTGGGAGTATGTTCTGGAATATATCGGAACGATCCTGCTTTCGATTGCGGTATTCGGTGCCGGTCTTGGCGTTTACGCATCCATGCGGAAAGAGCCCGGCTTTGAAGCATTTGCCGGATCGATGATCTGTGCTGTCATGGCATTGTACTTCCTGATTGCCTGAGCATACCGGAACCACACAAAACAAACGTCGTTTGAATCCGTCCCCGGACGGATTTTTCGTTTCCCTGCACCTTTGTACGGGTTACTGGCCGGGGGATGCCCGTTGCGGAAAAGAAATCCTTGCGGTAGGAAACCGTTTGTTTTATAATCTGATTTGCGTTTATGGCGACTGTGGTGAAGTTGGTTAACACACTGGATTGTGGCTCCAGCATTTCGAGGGTTCGAGTCCCTTCAGTCGCCCGGGCCCTGGGTGGGCCTTTTTTTATTATTTCTCCCGGCAACGAAAAAGACCTCTTCCGAAGAAGCAGGCCTCTTTCACATATTCATCATTTACAAAGGGGATTTGTATTTGACCGGGAAAGGGAATCCGATCGCACAAGGAATACTTCGCATTTCCTTGATACTTTTATCCTAGGACGAAAGATTCCCGGAAATATGTCAAAACTGTGTGGAATTATGTGAATTACAGCTCGTAAAGATCCACTGCGGTCTCGCCGTCGGTTTCTTCCAGTTTTACTGCGACCAGCTCATTTCGTGCGGTCGGAATATTCTTGCCGATGAAATCCGGGCGGATCGGGAGTTCCCGATGCCCGCGGTCAATCAGCACCGCCAGCTGAATTGCCTTCGGCCTGCCCCAGGAAAACACCGCCTCAATGGCAGCTCTCGCCGTACGGCCGGTAAACAGTACGTCATCCACCAGGATTACCGTATACTTCGAGGGATCCACCGGAATCGAGCACCCGCTTGTGCGCGGTGTTTCACTGATCTGTGTAAGGTCATCCCGGTACAGTGAAATATCCAGATGGCCGACCGGCACATCAACACCCTCAAAATTCAGAATGTAATCATGCAGGGTATTCGCCAGCGGAATTCCCCGGCGCTTGATTCCCAGCAGACAGACATTCTCCGCACCGTTGTTTTTTTCGATGATTTCATGTGCGATCCGGGCAAGCGAGCGTTCCAGCTGTGCCTGCTCCATTACTCTTGCTTTGAATTCCATACTTCCTGTCTCTCCGTATTGAGCCAGCCCAGCAGAATATCTGCGATCCGGCGGCTATGGACTATATAGCTCCCGTGTCCCTCCGAAGGAAGGATGCGAAGCTCCGCATTTGGTATGTGTGCCGCAATGCGTTCGGTTTCTTCCTGTTTCACGGCGTCATGCGATCCGGCAAGCACAAGCGTGCGTGCTTTGATTCGGCCGAGATCTTCCGGATCGATATTCGGCTCATACAGCATAAGCCGCATCTTCTCGTCGTTTGTGACACGGCCCAGCACATTGATCAGCACCTTTATCGGCCCGGTAACCGTATCCGGCGTCAGATTGGCTCCGCTGACGATGAGATCCGTTACCCGGTCTGTTTTCATGCAGGTAAGAAGGCCGACGATTCCGCCGTCACTGAAGCCGTACAGAACAACATCGTTCAGATCGAGTGCTTCCAGAAAGGCAATGATATCCTCTGCCATATCATTGTAATGCAGTTCCTTTACAGCCGTGCTTTTTCCGTGATCTCTTGAATCAATCAGATAGCAGGCAAACTGCCGGCTCAGCACATCTGCGGCCTCCTGAAAAATCGTATGATCCTCTCCGTTGCCGTGCAGCATCACAAGCGGCCGGCCGGATCCCACAAGTTCATAGTAAAGTCTGATTCCCCGAATCTCTGCGTACATAGGAGTTCTCCCGTGACTTTCACGGTCCGCTTCCATCATACCTGTTTATCCTTCACTTGTGGCAGGCAATTCCGGCATTTCCGGTTCCGTCTCCTCCCTCAGCATCAGTTTATCCAGATAGGATGTCAGCACACTTCCCTCACTGAGACGCGCTTCCGGAGCGGTGCTGTCATAGGTCTGCCCGCTTGCGATCAGCCGCAGGGAGCCCGCCGTCTCCGCAGCGGAAAGATACGGCAGATCCTTCCGCATTACCGCAAGAATGGTCAGATACGGCGTACCGGTCGACTCCGGATCATCAAGATCCAGGCCTTTATGATCCTTTACGGCAATCACCCTCGCATTTTCGATGAGACACCCGCTGACGGGACTGCCGTCCCGGTCGGTCATAGACGCATAGATATCCACTTTCTGTCCCGGCAGAATGGTACCGCCCAGTTTTGCAAGATCGGTTTCCAGCGTATATGCGCTCTGTCCTTCCCGCAGCTGCGCGGTCGGATTGTCCGGCAGATCTTTTTCTTCCTTTAACATTTCCCTGAAAAACGCGGAGCCGGCAGGGATCGTTCCCTGGATATCCGTGTATTTCCCCAGGATTTCCTCTTTTTCATTCAGCGTATGATCCAGAAGATACGCCCCCGGAATCTCCGTTTCCAGCAGATCCTCTTCCGTGATCCTGGTGCGGGGCGGAATATCCCGTGCCGCGATCCATGTGGTTTTGAGATCCAGTTTCTGTTCCGCCCGCAGATTTACGGATGCCGCAAACAGCAGAACAAGCACGGAAGTGATCACAGCGATCAGCACCGATTTCAACAGCAGTTCCTTTTTCATGGTTACCCTCCGATTACCTTTTAGTCATCCGCTGTGAAAAATCCCGCCGGCATTTCACCGCCGATACCGGTGTCCGCTATAATGGGGTCAGAATTTGTCTGTTTCCAAAGACGACCGGAGGGCCCGCCATATGACACCGAAACAATACCTGATGCCTGCCGCACTTTCTGTTCTTGTTTTCACCGGATGCGCACCTGCGCAGACAGAGACAATGTCAGAGCCGGAATCCGTTTCGGAAACCCCGGCCGCAGAGATGACGGCAGTCCCCCGAAACAACGCGGATTATTCTCTGTTTGCCGGAACCTGGCATACCGAAAACAACCTGCGGGAAATCACGGTATACGATACCGGCGGCTTTGCGCTGAAGGACGGCACCGTATTGTACGAAGGAGAACTGGCAGAAGATCCCGCCCATCCCGGATCGTTTATGCTGTATCTCGAAAACAATACCCGCTGGGGAAATAATGCCCTGCTGTCTGCGGATCCGGCACATCCGGGCACACTGACCCTGCAGGAAGGGATGGGAGCGGATCTGTTTGTGCCGGGAGCGCGGGAAACGGAAGATGAGAGCGCCCCGCCGTTTAAACTCACGCTGCTGGATACCATTCCGGATACCGGACGCGTATACCATTTTGAAGAAAGTGATACACCGTCTGTTTTCTCGGTATGCGCAGCGGACCGGCTGAACGACTTCCGGATCCTGGGGCTC
>CAJOLG010000042.1 GCA_905235315.1 uncultured Solobacterium sp.
ATACCTCCTCCGGAACGGAGTATCCTTCCTTCCGGGTGGACTTCTACTATCAGACCGCAAACCCCCAATATGCGCTGACCATAAACTATCTGGAAGAGGGAACGGAGAAGCCGGTCGCAGAGTCGTACGGACCGAAACATTTCATGAAAAATGCCGCCTACTCTGTCACTTCGCCGAATCCGGAAGATTATGAACTTGTCAATCCGGAAGAGTCGGTTATCGCCGGGAAAATGCCGGGCCATGACGTGACGTATACGGTGTATTACCGCCGGGTGTACAAAATCAAAACCAAAGTCATTAACGGTACGATCACCCTGAACAATGAAATGGAAGCGGACGGAACGACCGGGGATGAAACCTGGAATGCGGAAGGCGCCGTGAACCGGATTCATGCCGGGGAAGACCGAACGATCCGATACCGGCACCGGCCGGACTATGTCCTCGATTATGTAAAGGTGGACGGAGAACCTGCAGATCCTGTGCAGTATCCGGAGGCGTATCCCTTTTCCGCCGTAACGGAAGATCACACCATCGAAGTCCGTTATGTGCCAAGCCCCGTGCCGGATGACGCAAAACAAGTGAAGAATGAGCAGGGCGCATTGATCGACGGGCAGATGGTAAACGCCGGGGATGTGCTGACCTATACCGTCCGTGTCATCAATGTGTTCAGCGAAGCGCGGGAGTTTAAACTGACCGACAGGATTCCGGCACGCACCGCATATGTGACCGGTTCGGCAGATTATGACGGCACAATGGAAAACGGGACGCTGTCCTGGAAATTCACGCTTGCGGCAGGGGAAGAGCGAACCGTATCGTTCCGGGTCATCGTGCTGCCCGAAGCGAAGGATACGGTTGTCAGAAACAAGGCAGACGTAACGGTAAACAACCTGGATCTTACGACCAATGAAACGGAAAACCCGGTTCTTCCCGATCCGGTAAAACAGGTGACGACCGAAGAAGGAGAAGACTGCGACGGACAGATGGTGCCGGTGGACCGCAGTGTCCGGTATACGATCACGGTAAAGAATCCGGGAAACACCGAACAGGAATTCACCATCGTCGATGAAGTGGATGCGGGGCACACTGTTGATCCTTCATCGATCAGCGATCAGGGCAGGCTGAACGGACGTACGATCACCTGGAAGATCACTGTACCGGCATCAGAGCGCGCTGTGGTTACCTTCACGGCAATGCCGATCGATCTGGAACTGACGATTCCCAACCGGGCGGAGGTTGTCTCTTCTTCCGCGCACGCATATACCAACGAGACCGTAATCTATACCCCATGCAAGGCGGTAAAGACGGTAACCACAACGGACGGCCTGGATCTCGACGGGAAAGCGATTGCCCAGAACGAAACATTTGTGTACCGCATTTCCGTAACCAACCCTTCCTCCAGAAACAAGATGTATCAGGTTACGGATACCGTGTCAGAGGAAGTTGAGGCAATGGAAGCCGGAACGTATGGCGATACATATGAAAAGGGCGGCGCCAACGCCGCCGTATCCGGGCAGACCGTATCCTGGACGAAGGAGCTTGCGGGCGGAGAAACCATGGATCTGTATATTCTCTGCCGCCTGAAGGAATCCGGTGTGATCTTCACCAATCAGGCGCTGGTCCGCACCGACAACATTGAAACGGCGACCAACGAAGTGACAAACTGGTCCGGCCGGATCATCATCAATGCGGAGATCGAAGAATACTGGGAGCCCTACGGCAAGCCATCGTTCCTGTATGACATCACGGACGGAAGCGGGATGACCTGGCACCGGATGATTCTTGTTGACCCGACAGAAAAGACCGGTCAGGCGGTGTTTGATATTCCGACCGGACATGAACCGGATACCTGGACGGTACAGGATGAAGAAGGCAGCCGCTACCGCTTCCGCCGCGCAGCACCGGAGAGTGAGAATGTATCGGTTTCAAGCAGGCTGTCAACCGCGGTTATCACCCCGGACAGCCCGATCGGAATCACCCGGTATTACTATGGGATCTCCCGCTGGGATGAGACATCGCATCTCGATGCCCTGATCAACACGATTCCACACCGGTGAAAACATGAAAAAAGAGGTTTCTTCCAAAGGTGCGGTGAACACCGGAAGAAGCCTCTTTCTTCGTTTGTGCGGCGAAAGGAAATCAGAAACGGATTTCCGCGGTAACCTCCTCGATTTCTTCGCTCGTAAGCGAACGGGATACCTCCCAGTCCAGTACGACCGGCGGTTCCTCTTTGGTGATTTCTGCGTCCATAGTGCTGTTATCCATCCTCTTTCTGTTTTGCCTTCCGGAAACAATCCTAACGCAAAAAAAATCCAAAACAATGCTTGAAAAAACCTGCCGGGAGTGCTTGGGTACCCAAACTGCGGATTTTGTCATTTCCGGCAGATTCGATGAAGCTGGGGGCGCAGGACGAGCTCTTCGATGACAGTGCCTTCCCGCTGCCGAAGCAGGGTCATGACCGCTTCCGCGACATCTTCCGGCTGTAAATACGCGCCTTCGGTAAGCTCCGGGCCGAAGTCCGCATTCCGGTACAGCTGGGTATCCGTCATATCCGGCAGGATCACCGACACCCGGAGGCCGTGTTTTCGGTTTTCCGCAAACAGCGTGCGGCTGAAATGCACAAGGCCGGCTTTCAGGGCGCCGTAAACAGCGCCATGGGGGCTGGGCTCCAGAGCGGTGACACTGGCGATGTTTATGATGAAGCCGCGGTTATCCCGAAGGGGACGGAGAAGCTGGCCGCATAACAGGGCCGGTACTTCAAGATTTACCCGGGTCATGGTCTGAATCTGTTCCGGAGACAGGGTTTCGTGCGGGCCATAGAAGGCACATCCCGCATTGTTTATGAGAACGGTGAGATTCTCCTTCGGAAGCGAAGCGCAGAACGCCAGCAGTGCCTTCGTATCCAGAAGGTCCAGCTCAGTCATATGAAAACAGGGATGTGCGGTCACCGGACAGGATGAGAAATCCCGGCCGATACCGTATACCTCATATCCTTCTTCCAGCAGACGCTGTGCGATTGCGGCGCCGATTCCGGAGGACGCTCCGGTCACCACTGCGAGTTCATTTTTCATAAACGTTCCTCCTCCAGAAGAAAGATCCGGTCCGGATTCACAAATGCGGACAACTGCGTCCGGAATCCTTCTTCGAGTTCTTCCCGCAGCTCTGCGGGATACATGCAGTAACCGTTGTGCACTTCATACGGATACTGGATTACCGCACTGTCCGGGAACCGGCGGCGCATCCGTTTCTGATACTGATCCGACTGCCGGTAGGAGCCGATACTGAAGTCGGTGATCCGCGAGAGATCCACGGTATCCGCAATCTCTCCCAGCATTGATTCATATGCTTTCCGCCATCCGGGAAACAGAATCATCGGGTCAAAGCAGAAGCGCACCGGGAAGCCCGCATCCAGGGCAGTGTTGGCCGCCGCAAGCCGAAGTTCCAGCGGGCTGGTGCCGTGCTCATACCGGGCGATCATTTCGCGCGGCGACAGGGTAAACGCCAGGATCAGGTTCGCTGCGTGAGGCAGGGAACGGATGATCTGCGGTGCGGCGCATTTTGTCCGGATCTCCGCGGTGACTTCCGGATAATCGGGGAGCTGTTTTGCTAAGCGGCTCAGAAAACCGGTGAGCGGCTCCAGCGGGAAGAGATCGGTCTCATAGGTAAAGGAGACAAATACCGGCTCATTGTTCCGGGCTTGGGAAACGTCCTGTGCCGCATGGAGATATTCTTCCGGTTCGTTGAGAAAGATTACGGGATTCGCCGTGGCGTACATCCCCTTGAGCCAGCAGTATTCGCAGTCCGCAAGGCAGTTGAGCGCCGGCGAAGTGTAATAGAAATGCCTGTGGTCAAAGGAATGGCAGACCGGTGCCCCCGGATACAGCAGGGTTCCGTGCCGGCGTGCGAGAATCAGGCTGCGGGCGTTTTTCTGTGCCGTATAGCGTTGTCTTGGACGCGAGAAAACATCGTGATACTGTTCCACCGGAATCACATGCGCATCCGGAAACCGCTCCAGCAGGGAGTGCACCGCCGGATCATTCTGAATATCACGCTCAATGTAAATATGCGAAAACCGTTCAGTTCTGAAGGTCATAGATCAGCCTTTCCAGCAGTTGAATCCCGGCCTGTTTG
This sequence comes from uncultured Solobacterium sp., assembly GCA_905235315.1. Taxonomy (GTDB): domain Bacteria; phylum Bacillota_I; class Bacilli_A; order Erysipelotrichales; family Erysipelotrichaceae; genus Bulleidia. The sequence goes on from CAJOLG010000042.1 coordinate 4,129, forward strand.
TCTTTCGCGGGAAGAAGACCGGCCTTCCGGTATTCCGCTGCCGTTTTCTGCCAGTCGAGGCCCGCAAGCTCCGCATACCGCAGCGCCTGTTCGAGGCGGCGCTTCATTGCGGTCGTTGCGTGCAGTTCCCCGGCCAGCGCATCACAGTCCGGCGTTTGTTTCTGCGGGCAGGGCGGAACGGTTTCCATCCGGGACAGATCACGCTGCACCGCTTCCGCAATCGTTTCCGCCCACGCGGGGTCAAACTGCAGGGTGCGGGTGTCTCCGAAATCGCTGACAAGCTTCAGTACACGGATCCGGTGCGGGGGAAGAAAGCCGGACGCCGCATGCATGATGCCTGCGGCTTCCATGTCATACAGCACGACCGGTTCGTCGTTTCGGTACTGCGCGGCTTCTTCTTTGACAAAGGGCACAGCGCCGGTATAAAGCATGGCTTCGGGACAGGAAGACAGCGGAATCAGATCCGGATAGTAATCCCGGCCGGAGGCGATGTCATGAATCTTGTTTACGGCATAGATTCTGTCCGCTTCGCCGCCGTTTACGGCAGCCGCAATGCCCGCATTGATCACAATATCATTGTCCGAACATCCGTACGCGGCCAGTACCGCTCCGCAGGAAGCGGAAGCGGAAAGGGGACCGGTGCCGGTCACAGAAAGAACCGCAGACCCGTTTTCATAACATGCATTCAGCCGGTCTGACGGCTTCAGATTCCATTCTCTGATCAGGACGGCAGCTTCCGCCCGAAGTGCAGTAAACAGATAATGCATAATCACGCCTCAAATTCAATTCGCACGGAAAGACCGGAATCAAGACCGGCAAGCACACTGCCGTACAGCTGACGCAGTGCCTCCTCCGCCGCAAGATCAGCCCTGGTGAGGATCGCCTGATCTTCCGCCGCAGCCGTAAGCTCCTTCTGCAGTTCCTGTTCGATGAGGTTCTGCTGTTCCGGGGTGAGTTTGATGGTTCCCCAGGTGAGTAGGCCGTGTTCCACATCGGAGAATTCCGTCTTCTCCGCATCCACGGTGACGGACTTCAGACCGGCATGCGGTACGGTCACGGTCACCAGCGCCGCTTCTTCGTCGTATCGGATATCGGCTTCGGAGAGAGCGGAAAGGTCCACGGTATAGACTGCGGTTCCGTACGAGGTTACTTCCATGGATTTGCGGAATACGTCAAAATCCAATACCGCAGAGGAGATGGTCTCCTTCGCGGACAGATCCTGTTCATAAACGATCAGTTCCCGGTTCTTCCGGCTTTCCCCAAGCACAGCTTCCGAAATCTCCGCCCGGGTATTCTGCAGGATCGTTTCACTGCCGTCGAGGGACACCGTATGTACGGGCTCCTGTTTGAAATAATTGTCATAGATGCCGTAAGCGACGACCGCAATGACAAGAAGCTTAAACAGATTCCAGAGCAGTTTCCGCATCAGAGAAGTCCTCCGTTCATCGCTTTTATTACATCGATCACCTCACCCGGATGACGCACACAGGGATAGTCTTCGACGATTCGGGAAGGATCCTCGGCAATCGAGCAGATTCCGTTGATGCCAAAGGTTTTCGCTTTGTCGAGACTCATGGTCAGATCATCGATGTATACCGTCTGTTCCGCCGGAAGGCCCATCTGTTCCAGCGCGGTCTCATACATGCGCGGGTCGGGTTTTAACACGCCGAGCTCAAAGCTCAGGACAAGAAAATCATAATAGTCATAGACCCCTGCTTCCTTCTGCTGGGGAACCGTGCTCGGCCAGGTATCCGAGATGACGCCGACGGTATAGCCGTGTTCCTTCAGGGTTTTCAGGGTCGGAATCGTCGAGTCAAATAAAACATAGTTCTGAAAGTTATACGTATGGTCCTGCGCAATGACATCGATCTCCGCGTTGTTTAAACCAAGCGAAAGAAGGCGGTTCAGGGTTTCAAAATACGCCGTGAATTTCCGGTTCTCTTCTTCCAGGGTTTCCGTGTAATGGTGTTCATACAGCACGCGGGAAGCTTCCTTCTCCGCTGCCGTGCGCACTGCGTCGGGAATCGCATAAAACCGTTCTTTCGGAACCGATTCAAAAAACCGGTTCGTGAACATCCAGCTGCCGCTGGCAGGGGTTTCGAGCGTCCATCCGAGGTCAAAAAACACACCGTTGATTCTTCGTTCAGCCATGATGGTTTCAGTGTATCTCAAATGATATAATTCTGCCATGGCGAAACGAAAGCGCCGGCCCAGGCTGCGGATCGGACGGCTGATCCTGGTGATTGCGGTGCTGGCGGCAGGAATCGGTATTTTTCTTTTTGCGGCATCCGCTGTCATCCATGCGGTGAGCGGGCTCTTTTCTTCTGCGCCGGCGGAGCCGGAAGAGATTGTAATCGAACCGACCCCGGATCCGATCTATAAACATGACTATGACTGGCAGTATGTCACCGAGGATGAGAACGGCTTTGCGCGGTATGAAGATGCGCAGTATACAACCCGCCTTGGCATCGATGTTTCGCATTACCAGGGGAGTATCGACTGGAATGCCGTGAAGGAGGCGGGCATCGAATTCGCCTTTATCCGGGCCGGGTACCGGGGACATACGACCGGCGAGCTTCACGAGGATACCGGCTTTCGGGAAAACATGCGGCAGGCGCTGGATGCCGGAGTGGAAGTCGCGGTGTATTTTTTCTCCCAGGCCGACGGGAAGGAAGAAGCCGTCGAAGAGGCAGAGTATGTGATGGATCTGATCCGGGACTGCCCGGTCAATGTGATTGCGTATGACCTCGAAATCAACCCGGAAGGAAGACTTTCCAATACGACCCAGGATGCCAATACGGAGGCGGCGGAAGCCTTCTGCCGCACAATCGGAGAGCAGGGCTATACCCCGCTGGTCTACGGCAGTGTGAGTTTTCTCTGCACGGAAGTGCGCATGAGCCAGCTCCAGGATATCTGCCAGTTCTGGCTTGCCTGGTATGACGATAAAAAACCGCCGTTCCCCTATGCCTTTACAATCTGGCAGTACTCCTGTTACGGAGAGGTGCCCGGCATTGAAACCGCGGTGGATATGAATCTTCTGTTTGTGAAAAAGTAACGGTCAGACGTCGGTTTCGCGCAGTTCCTTCCGCAGTTCCTTTGCGGTGACAGCGCCTTTGGATAGATTCTGAATCTGATCCGGTACGGACGGATCGTCCGAAGCGAAGATACAGGTGACATTTTCTTCATAGAAAAAATCAATGATTTCCTGTTCCCGGCGGAGCCATCCTTCCATGACGCCGGAGAGAGAATACGGATAGGTGACGGAATAAACCGTCACTTCTTTGTCTTCCACCTTCGGGCTGTCCTTCAGTAACTCCAGGGTGCACCCCCCGTACGCCCGCGCAAGGCCTCCGGTTCCGAGTTTGATTCCGCCGAAGTAGCGCACCACCGCTGCACAGGTATCGGTAAGCCCGGCATGGCGGATTGCCTCAAGAATCGGGACACCTGCCGTTCCGGCCGGCTCCCCGTTGTCGGAAGAACGCTGGATATCCCGGTCACTCAGAACATACGCGGTGCATACATGCGTGCTGTCGGGAAACTCCTTCCGGATTTCCGCAATAAACGCCCGCGCTTCCGCTTCGGTTTTTACCGGCCGGGCGCAGGTGATAAAGCGGGATTTGTTTATAACCGTCTCGGAACGGACGGTATGTTTCAGTCTCATAAGCCGATTGTATCAGAAATGGAAAGCGCATGACTTCCGGCGCTTAATAAATAATCACCGTGGTATACTGTTCGTATGCCAACCTACGCAGTCATCAGCCGGCCGGATCCGGTTTCCTGTCATCTGAAAGAACGTCTGGAAAAGATCCTGGCGGCGCAGGGATATACCAGGGATGAACAGATTCCCGAGACCGTGCTTGTCATCGGCGGTGACGGGACCTTTATTTATGCCGTGCATAAATACATCGAAGTTCTGGACCGCGTCCGCTTCTTCGGCATCCATACCGGGACTCTCGGCTTTTATACGGATTACCGGGATACCGACTTTGAAGAATTCACGGCCGATTTTGTGCAGGGCAAAGTGCAGGAGTTTTCCTACCCGATTCTGGAAGGAAAGACCGAGCACGAAACCTTCTACGGCATCAATGAGATCCGGGTGGAGAACGCGGTGCGCACCCAGGAGATGAAGGTCTATCTGAACAACGTTCTGTTTGAGGTCTACCGGGGCACAGGCATGTGCGTATCCACGCAGCTCGGCTCCACGGCATACAACCGCTCGGTCGGCGGGGCAGTCATTCAGGAAGGGCTGTCGCTCATCCAGATGACCGAGATCGCCGGCATCCATCACAGTAAATACCGTTCGCTGAACTCCCCGTTCGTCATGGACGGCGCAACGGAGATCGCCTTTACGACATCAAGTTTTGCGGGGGCGATGCTGGGGGCGGACAACGAAGTGGTTCCGCTCGACAATGTGAAGCGGATCGAAATCTCTGTCTCGAAGGATAAATGCGTACGCATGTTAAAGGGACGGGATGTATACTATTTTGACCGGCTCCAGAGTCTGTTTTAGGAAGTAGAGAGAGTTATGCGCAATTATCGTTCACTTTATGAAATCCTGCTGTTTCCCATCAGTGTGCTGTACTTCGCGGTTTTTCTGCTGGGGCTCGGAAATATCCTTACGAATGAAACCTTTTCGTACATCATAAACATCCACAACGACTTTATTCTGCTCGCCGCAGAATGCATGACCCGTATCGGTTCCTTCCTGATCATGCAGTTTCCGCTGATCTTCCTGTTCCGTCTTTCCGCCCGCAAAGCCGGCAGCGCAACCACCATCATCTCTGCGTTCTCCGGTTATATTGCATATCTTGTCGTTACGATGTGCTTCGGCGATCCGGATCTTCCGGCTTCGGCGTATTCATCGATTCTCGGCCTTTCGATGACGACCGCCGGCAGCGCCACGGTGCGCAGCGGTGTGCATTACCCGCTTCAGACCGGTATTGTCGCAACAGCGATTGTGGCCGTCATCACTTTGTCCAGCTATAACAGCTCCCGCACAAGGAGTGAGTACAGTTTCTTCTCCTTCATCTCGCGGGATACCTGGTGTGTGATCCGCACGGTCGTGCTCTGTTCTGTGGCGGGGGTCGCAGTAGCGATTGTTTGGCCGTATGTGGTTCGCGCCGTCATGACGGCGGTCGATTATATCGGCCGCGATACGACCAACCCGATGAATCTGATCCTGTACGGCATGCTTGAGCGCTTCATGAGTGTGCTGAATCTCGGGACGATGATCCGCTCGCCGTTCTGGTACGGTTCAGGCGGAGGCACCTGGATCTCCATGGCCGGTGCGAATATCGCCGGCGATGTCAATATCTGGACGGCCCAGTATGAGGCATCTTCCCTCACCGGCATGACCGGCCGGTTTATCACTCCGTACTATGTCATAAACATGTTTGCGGTGCCGGCTCTTCTGCTTGCCTTCCAGTCTCTGCAGACCGACAAGCTGGAACGCCGCCGCCTGCGGATGTTCTATGTGACGGTTGCGCTGATTTCCATCTTTACCGGTTCGTTACTGCCGCTTGAGATCACGCTGCTCCTGCTGTGCCCGCTGCTGTACCTCTTCCATATTGGCTATATGGGAATCCTGTACGGCGTGCTTCATGCCATGAAGATCTATCTCGGGTACAGTTACCGCGGCACCGCCACGGTTACCGCAATGCCGGGCACCATACTGGAATACTTCGGCTACTTCCAGAATGCGTCCATGCGCAGCACTCTTCTGCAGATTGCGGCTGTCGGGGCAGTTTCCTTTGTGATCTACTTCCTGATGACCCGGCTGTATTTCCGCCGGCTGGCGCTGGATCTCTTCCACACCGGCTACAAGGATGAGGTGATCAAGGGGACGATCGAAGCGATCGGCGGAATTGAGAACATCAAGATGATCCACTCCGGTATTGAGCGGCTTACCATCAGTGTGTACAATGCGGACCTGCTCAATGTGGAAAAGCTCCGCTCGCTCGGGGCGGTGCGGGTCATGGAGACCAAAGCCGGATACGCAATCGGCTACGGCGCCCGCTCCACAATGATACGCATCGGAATCACCGACTATCTCAAACAGTCGGTACGAAGCGTCTGATCCAATCCAAACAGTGAGCCTTCCTGCAGGGGGAGGCTTTTTTTCTGCCGGGAAACCAACATATTCCCATCCCGGCAAACCGTTGTAAAAACGCACAACCATAGTAAAATATGGGCATAGGGGTATTTTTTTCATTATGACAAACCGACTTCCCGAAAAACTTACAGCGCTTCGAAAGCACTTTGGCTATTCGCAGGGCGACATGGCGGAGAAACTGATGGTTCCCGTTGCGGAATACATGAACTGGGAGAACGGCAATTCCATCTGCCGCATTGACCAGCTCCGCAGACTTGCGAAGATTTACCGTGTGCCGATCGAAGACCTTGCGGATAATACAAGAACCGTAACACTGCCGCGGCTGGATGAAGATGACGACAGCGTGCAGATTTCCTTTACCGGTACGTCAGCATCGTCGGATATTCTTCAGACCCTTGGCGAAGAGCCGGTCTCCGAAGAGGAGGCGGCGGATTTCACCGATAATCTGATTGCGAAGTCTTCCGTGACACCGAACAATGAACCGGACTATGCGGATGATACGATCCTTCTCCCGGAGACAACGGTGAATGAGATCACCGATGATCCGGAAGAAGACTATGAAGAGACTATGAAGATGAGGAAGAGGAGTATGAACCGGAACCTCCTGCACGGAAAGCACCGCAGCGGAAACCGCAGAGCCGCAAGGGCTTTGACGCAGGTTCATTGACGGAGAAGATCAGCCCCAAAACGCTTCTGACTGTCGGGATTGCGGTTGCTGCACTGGTGCTGGTGATTGCCGGCATCAATCTGATCCGCGGCAGAGGAAACTCGACAAAAGTAGCGCTTTCCGACAACAACCGCCTTGCGCTCGGTTCTACCTTCTCCATGTATCTGCCTTCCGAGGGCACGCTTGTCACGGCAGGCCAGAATATCCCGGCGCTTGAAAGCGACGGCCTGGTACAGGTATCAGCCGGCCCCAACTGGGCAATGGGCCTGAAGAATGACGGCACGGTGGTGTGCACCGGTGCCCAGAATGCCTGCAAGGTCGAAGACTGGAGCGATATCGTTATGATCGCGGCCGGAGAAAACCACAGTGTCGGTCTCAGGAAAGACGGTACGGTGGAATGCAACGGAAGCTCCGGTGCCTGCGATGTCAATGACTGGAAAGATGTCACGGCCGTTTATGCGGGCAACGAGATCACCATCGGTATCACCGATACCGGCACAGCGCTCGTATCCGGAAACTTCTCGTCCATTGACCGGATCCGTGCGTTGACCGGTGTGAAATCCGCTGCGGTCGGAAACAACCAGATCGCGGTTGTAAGCCAGGACGGAACCGTGAGCTGCTATGCGGTAAGCGCGGGCTCCACCAGTAATACCGCTTCCTGGACCGGTGTGTCGCAGGCAGCGGTAGGCGGCAGCTTTGCGGCAGGGCTCGCCAATAACAGAGTCAGTATCGCATCGAGCGATGAATCCATGGTGAAGACCGTTGAGGAGTGGGGCACGATTCAGTACATCGCCGCCAGAAACAACACCCTCATCGCAGTCAATGCCAAGGGCACGGTCATCGGCGCCGGAGACAACACGATGGGTGTATACAATGCCAACGATGCCGATCCGGAAGAGACGGATGATCCTTCCGATGAAGACGGCGAGAAACTGAAACAGGTATCCAATGTCAAATACACCGTTACTTCCGCCAACCTCCAGATCTCCTGGGACAAGGTGACAAACGCGGACTACTATACGGTAAAGATCAGCACCGTTCCCGAAACGTCACTCAAGACCGAGAAGCCGAACGCTTCGATCTCGACGGACAAGCTGAAGAGCGGCAGTTCGTATGTAATTACGATCGTCGCCTGCGCGAAGGATGAGGAGAAACACAAGAATTCCGATCCGCTGATCGTGAACTATCAGTTCGAGGCCAACCTGACCAAGCTTTCCCAGCCTTCGGGCATCAGTGTCAGTCAGGACGGCACGAAGCTCAACATCAGCTGGAATCCGGTCAATAATGCGGCGCGTTATGAGGTGACGATCGAAGATGTTTCCCAGAGCGTTGCCGGAACCGGCGTCAGTTTCGATGTGAACGGCTGGCCTTCCAAAGACTTCACGGTTTATATCAC
>CAJOLG010000043.1 GCA_905235315.1 uncultured Solobacterium sp.
TCCGGGAGATTGATATCCTCCTGTACCGGGGAAGGAATCCGCAGGGTGATGATTTTTTCCTCTTCGTTGAACAGAATATCCGACTTCTTTAACTGGGAAAGATCCACGGTATAGACCACCGTTCCGTTATAGGTGATCAGCTGGTTCTTGGTGAAAATACCCCAGTTCATAAACCCGGTATTCGTGAGGGTATACGCATCCGAAACCTCCTGTGAGTAGACTTCCAGCTTCTTGAGCCGGGAGGAATCCCCCAGGATCGCTTCTTCAAAATCGGCAGCGGTGTAGCCGAACGGACCGTGGTTTTCCACAACCATGTCATGGCTTTCCGCCGGATCCTCAAAGTGGGTGAATCCGTTCAGGCCGTTTTGAACCGCATCGATCTTCGGCATGATAACGCCCAGAATAACTGCGGCGATCACTGCGATCGGCAGGATGGTCGTAATGAAGGTGTGCAGCCAGGGGCTGCCGGAGCCCTTCTTTGCGCCGCGCGCAGCGGCCTGTTCCACCCGTTTGAGAAATTCTTCTTCCGTCACTCCGCCTGACGGGCGTGTTTCTTTGGCCGCCGGTTCCATCACATTGTTCTTTTCTTCACTCATGGCAGGTTCCTCCGTTCCTTTAAAGAAATTCTAAACTATCTGATCCGTTCCCCTGCGGAACTGTCCGGCAGGAGAAGGACGTTATGTTCAAACATACGGGCCGGCAGAAGGCGCCGGTATACCGCCTGATAGGCCTGTATGATCTCCTCGCGCGTACAGTCACGCCCGATGGGAAATCGCAGGATCTCAAACGGCACATTGAAGCAGCGCATCCGGATGCCGGTATCGATCATCCCGGCTCTGAGATAGAAGTCCAGGCGCCGGGTCCGGACGGATTCCTCGGCTTCCGTTTCGGCATACGAAGGGATTTCCACTTCCCCGAGGACGAGATCCGCATCCCGGAGATATTCCTGCAGCTTTTCCAGCATCCTGGTGCCGTATCCCTTCTCCCGGTATTCGGGATATACCGCAAGGTAGTCGACAAGATATATACGATTTGTTCGGACAAAATACACGTAGGCGGTGATTTTATCTCCCTCAAACATGCCGAGACATTCATAGATGCCTTTTTGGATACTCCGTTCGATCATCATCAGCGGCTTGAGCTCGGTGCGCGGAAAGTCCTCTTTCATCCGTTCCCGGTACACTTCCCGCACCTGTTTTCGGCTCAGCTGCCGAAGAGACAGTTCCTTTTCTTCCATCCGCACGCTCCTTCTGCCGTCAGGTACCCCCCCGAACCTTTGACTCCGTTCCGGGAGAATCCAGACAGGAACTATTACTATTATCCATTATAAATGCGTTATGATGGCAGAGAACAGAACTGTCCCGGTTTCGTACTTCCCGGGATTTCCTTTATTATTATAGTAGATTCTGTTTTAGGTTTATTTCCTGCGGAGGGCAAATGAAAATTCCTGTTTACATACAGATGACTGCCGGCGAGAACGGACCTGCCGCGCTGGCGATGATTCTGGGACATTTCGGCAGATATGTGCCGGTCCATGAGCTGCGGGAGGTCTGTGTGACGTCACGCAACGGCACCAGTCCCGAGCAGATGCTGGAAGCTGCCGCCCACTACGGTCTTGAGGGCGAAGTAAAACCGATGAGTATTGATGAACTCCGGCATGCCAGCCTGCCGCTTATGATCTGCTGGAAGAAACGCTGTTACGCGATCGTCCTGCGTTTTCGCGGTGCGCTCGTCGAAGTGGCCGATCCGGCCAAGGGTGTATACAAATGCCCGATGGACGCATTTGAAAAATACTATACCGGCAAGGCCGTCATTCTGAAGAAAGGCAGTACGTTTAAGCCGGGCGGAAAACGGGAATCCCTTTACAGCCTTCTCAAAGACCGCATCTATTCCCTGCGGAAACCGATGCTCGCTCTGCTGTTCATTTCCCTGGCGTGCATCGTTCTGGATATGGCCCTTTCCCGGGGTCAGAAGACCATGATGGACAATGTCGTCAATGAAAACGGCGACCTTTCGGTTCTGAAGCCGATTGCCTCCCTGTTCGGCAAGACCGTCTCCAACCGGGCATCCGCAGCGGTGGTGATGACGACCCTTCTGCTTGCGGGTACGGTATTGTATGCGCTGTTTACCATTCTCCGCGACCGCGTTATTAACAAAGCGGCCCGGAATATGCTGGCGGAATCGGGAAGCGAGATGTTCAAGCATCTCTTCGGCCAGCCGCTGCGCTTCTTTGAACAGTACAGTGCAGGCGAGCTGATCCAGCGGCTCAACGGAAATGAAAAGCTCGTCAATACCCTGGTCAGTTCCCTTGTGCCGCGGCTCATCAACGCCGTTATGACCGTTTTCTACTTCTGGCTGCTGATGCAGTATAACAAAACGATTACAATCCTGTGTCTGACCATTGAAATCATCAACTCCGTCATTCTCATCCGGCTTCAGGAACAGACTGCGATCATCTCCCGCTCCATGGCGACAAGCACCGGCGCTCTGAACTCCTCCGTGCTCAACGGAATGAGCATGATCGATACGATCAAGTCCACCGGCTCGGAGAAAGCGTTCTTCAACATGTGGTATGAATCCCAGTCCCAGGTCAACGATTCCCGGATCTCAACCTTCCGGATCAACCAGGTCATCCGGGCTGTTTCCGATGTTCATAATTATCTCCTGCAGGGCATTCAGCTCTTCCTCGGTGCGTATTTCATCACCCAGGGACAGTTCACGCTCGGTTCCATCGCAATGTTCCGGAGCGTGCTCGGAAACATGCGGGGATCCCTGAACAACGTCATGAGCTCCGTGAATACGATGCAGACAATGCGCACCAATATCGAACGGGTCGATGACATCAACCGGAGACCGGTCGCGAAAGAGATTCCCCTCGAAGAGGGCAAAGTCTATGACAAGCTGCCGGGCGAGATTGCGGTTTCGCATGTCAGCTACCGGTATAACCCCGGAGACGACCCTGCGGTGGAAGATATCAGTATGGAAGTAAAGCCGGGCCAGATTGTCGCCATCGTCGGCGGAACCGGCTGCGGCAAGAGCACGCTGCTCAAGCTGATGGCGAATCTTTACACGCCGGAATCCGGTGAGATTCTCTATTCCGGGCTTCACCGGGATGAGATTCCGGATGTGGTCTTTCATTCTTCGGTCATGACCGTGGATCAGGAGACCGTGGTCTTTGAAGATTCGGTATATTCCAACATCCGCATGTGGGACAGCACCATTGAGGATTATGAGATCTATCTCGCCGCAAGAGACGCCCAGATTCATGACCGCATCATGCAGGATCCTGCAGGCTACGGAACACAGATCCTGGAGAACGGAAGAAACTTCTCCGGCGGTGAGCTGCAGCGGCTTGAACTCGCCCGTGCGCTTGCGCATGAACCAACCATTCTGTTTCTTGATGAATTCACCTCGGCACTGGATGCGCTGACCGAAAGCAAGGTCATTCAGGCCATCCGCGACAAGCGCACGACCTGTGTGATCGTTGCCCACCGTCTCTCCACGATCGTAGACTGCGACCGCATCTATGTCATGGACAAGGGAAAAATCGTCCAGCAGGGAACCCACAGCGAACTGTACGCCCAGGAGGGTCTGTACCGGCAGCTGATCGGGTCGCAGTAAGGGGGTGACATGATATGGGTATTTACAGTGATCTGATCCGCCGGAAGGAAGAAAACAACCGAATCCTGGAAGAATACGCAGATGATGCGCTCTTTAATGACACCCACATCCGGAGTATGGAAGGCGAGGTCGATGATACACAGAGTGCACTGATCTACATTCTCGAAAAATTCCAGCTGCCGGCAGAACGGAGATACGGCTTCCGCAGTGTGGAAGCTGCCATTGAATCCATGCTGGATCCGCACGGCATCATGTACCGGTACGGGGAGTCCTGTGCCAAAGAGGCAAAAGACCGCACCGAATACATTCTTGCCTGGCGGGAGGACGGCAAGGTGGTGGCCCTTACCCCTTCTTTGATCGGCTATCGGTGGTACTGCCCGCATGATTCGACACACGGTGCCGCAACCGAACACTATATCCGTTCGCTGAAGCCCGGCTGTTATGTGATCAGCCAGCCGATGCGGATGACAAAGTCCATTATCCTGACCTTCATTATCAATACGCTCAAATACATGACCGTCTATGATGCGGCTGTTCTGATTCTTGCGACGGCGGCGGTTACGGGGCTTGGCCTCTTTCTGCCGCGTATCAGCAACTGGGTATACAACACCTTCCTGACCGATCCGGATGCCAATATGCAGCGGCTGAAGACGGTATTTGCGATGTTCATGACACTGAATATCGTGCGCGGGATCATCAGCCTGATCAAGCAGCGGACGCTTACCATTCTGAAGAACCGGGTGACCATCCGGATCCAGGCCGATGTCATGGCCCGCATCCTGCATCTGCCCCGCTCCTTCTTTGCGGAGAACTCCTCCGGCAAGCTGTCGAAGCGGATCTCAAACTGCTCCAACCTCTCCACGATGATCATCAATATCTTTCTGGATATCCTGCTGAACTTCTCGTTCTCCGGCATGTATCTTGCACAGATGAAGCGGCTGGCGCCGGAACTCTTCGCCCCGGCCATCATCTTCATTGTGCTGAAGATCATCGCTTCAATGATTGCGGCCGTCGGCAATGCCATGATCGACCGCGCCACCATGGAAGTCGAAATGGAGAACAGCAGCTTCTTCTATTCCGTCGTGCGCGGGATTCAGAAGATTAAGGGAATGGGTGCCGAGAAGGCCGTCTATGCGCGATGGGCAGGCAGCTACCGCAACATCCTGCATTACCAGTACAACCAGCCGTTCTTCCTGCGGCATCAGGGTGCGATCATCACCCTGCTCACCAGTGCCGCAACGGTTACTCTGATGGGCCTGACCGCAGTCAACGGGCTCTCCCGGGAAAGCTATATGATATTCACCACATCCTATTCCATGGTGATCTCGGTTGCCTCCTCCCTTACGGCCGTTATGAGCAATATCTTCCGCATGAAGAACCTCTCGGACAATGTCGCCCCGATCTTTAACTCCCCGTCGGATCAGAAAACCGGTACGGAGTATGTCCGCAAGCTGAACGGACGCATCCGGATCGAAGACATCCGCTTCTCGTATGATAAGGAAGCCCGCCCCTGCCTGCAGGGCATCTCCATGAAGATCAATGCCGGAGAAAAAGTCGCCATCGTCGGCGAAAGCGGCTGCGGCAAGAGCACGCTTCTGAAAATCATCATGGGCATGGAAAAACCGGATTCCGGCACCGTCTACTATGATGACAAGGATATTACCCTGCTGAATCAGAACTCCCTGCGCCGCTGTATCGGTTCCGTCTTCCAGTTCAGCAAGCTCTTCCCCGGTACGATTGCCAGCAATGTCACCTTCGGATGCACGGAAGAGGTCAGCGAGCAGGACATCTGGGATGCCCTGGATAAAGCATGTATCGGCGATTATATCCGCTCCCTTCCCCTCCAGCTCAATACCGAAGTATCCGAATCCAGCTCGAGCGGCTTCTCGGGCGGTCAGCGCCAGCGCATCCTGCTGGCAAGGGCCCTGATCCGCAAGCCCGGGGTGCTGGTTCTGGATGAAGCTACTTCCGCGCTGGACAACGTGACACAGAAACAGGTACTGGACGCGGTCAACGCGATGACCTGTACCGTTATCATGGTTGCCCACCGTCTTTCAACCGTTGCCGAATGTGACAAGATCATCATGCTGGAGAACGGGGTAATCGCCGAGGAAGGCACCTATGAAGAACTGATGAAGAAAAACGGGAAGTTCGCAAAACTTGTTGAAAAACAGCTGATCAAAGAAGCGGAAGAAACGCAGAAAAAAACCCAGCCTCAGCCGGTGCTTACCGCCTGAAGCCGGGCATACTTCCTGTCAGAACGCGTTCCTGGACAAAATCGTTCAGGGGCGCTTTTTTATCCGGGATGCTCATCCCTGCCGTTCATACCGCCGGACGGCACTGCCGTCTGCACGCCGTATCACGAGCTCCACTCCTTCCGTGTACATCACCCAGTCGGTTCCGTCTTCTGCCTGAAGCGGGACATACCAGCCGGTATCCGCATCTTCATACGGTTCATGAACCGGCTCCGCAGCTGTGAACACGTCATCCCGGCGGGTATCTCCGGCGATGACCGATTCCTCCACGGTTTCACGCAGGCCGTAACTGTATATCCGGCGTTCTTCCCCATCCCCGCTGTAAAACCAGCTTCCCGACAGCAGAGCGCTGATTTCTTCCTCGGTGTTATCGGTATCTCTGCCGGTCATGATGCGTTCTCCTTTATCAACGAAGTACGCGTCCAGAAGATCTTCTTTGTGAATATACGATTTCAGCTGCGCCGCAAAATCATTCAGGATCGGACGGCCTCCTTCCGGAATGACATTTTCATAGGAAATCCAGGACGAGCTCCGGGCCCCTCCGCCGTATTCCGTATCATCAAAGATGAGTTTAATGGCTGTGGACGGTGCGTCCAGGGCGATGAATTCATCTTCGAACGGGAGATCACTCCAGACCGAAAGATTATCGCTGTCAATCTTTTCGCGAAGCGCATCAAAGGCCTGCGGATCCGCCCGGTACTCCTCCACGAGGAGAGAAAACGAATGTTCGGCAGCACGCGTTGTTCTGATTGCCGGGCTCTCATCCGGTCCCCGGTACAGTTCAAGGTAATACGTATCTCCTTGCATTCCGCCGCCGTGCGAGTATTCGACCCCCATCAGAGGTCCATGCGATACTTCAACGCTGCGCAGTTCGTCCAGGGTAATATCCTTGCGGAATTTGTGATCGCTGTCATACAGCGAGCGGCTGCATGAAAAAAGTCCGGTCATAATGAGCCCTCCTGAAAGAATCCTGCATAACGCATGGTTTCGGTTTTTCTTCCTGTCCTTCGCTGTCATCGCTGTCTTTATTGTATCCCGTGTTTCCCGGATGGAAAAGCGCACCGTATGCGTTCATGGATTATTCCCGCTTCGGCCGTATATGGGTATGTAAACAAGGAGAAATAAAATTTATGAACAGCAAGTATCAGCTTAACGATAACGGCCTCGAAAACGTATCCGGGGGCGTGAATACAAACGCAGCAGACCGCTCCGTCAGCGCCGTAGGCGCAGAGGACGCAAAAGTGTGTCCGAAATGCGGTAAAAAAACAATGATTTTCTATCCGATGCTGGGAATCTGGGAGTGCCTCAGCTGCGGTCACAGAGAATAAAATCCGTGAATATTCAAAAGGTATTTATGAAAGACAAAACACAGGAGGTACTGAAACATGGAAGAAAAGAAGAGTTTAACTGCAGAAGAAAGAATTGAATTAAAAGAGAGATTAAAGAAGCAGATCGACGAACTGTCGGATGAAGAACTGGACAGGATCGCCGGCGGTTATGAAACATGGCGCCCAGGCGTTATTGGAAATTATAAACGTTATAGATTCACGGAAGAAGAAGCCGCTAAATTACAGTCACTCGGGTTTAATATCGAACCAAATCAGGAATACCGATATGATAAATTGCAGGATATTTTTCATACCTCGACGATGTGGACCGGAAATAACCTGCTGGATCATGAGAAAGATTTCGAAGGCTGGCTGGAATATTGTTTCAAATTTAAAAAATCATAAAAAAGCGTTTAGGAAAGAAGACGGAATAAGGATATGGAAGAAAAGAAGCGTTTAACGGCAGAAGAACGAAAAGAATTTAAGGATCAATTAAAAAAGGAAATCGATGAACTGTCGGATGAAGAACTGGATACGATTGCCGGAGGACTGATTGTCCAGGGGAATGGTCTGGAGAATCATTTAGTGATCGATGACAAAACCGGAGAAATATTACAATCATTTTTCTATATGAGAGATGCGAAAGGGTATGCTGAGTATAAGGGAGTAAGTACCGAGATTATCTCCCGGGAGGAATACGAACGGAAATTCGGCAAATAAGAAACAAACTGACGGGCTGCCCGTTCGAATGGGTAATACTCCGTTAATGTTTTCATCCAAAGCATAATCATAAAGCGGGCCTGATCATTGCGATCTCGGTCCGTTTTTTTTCCGGCCCTCTGTCTTCCCCGCCGGTTTTCCAGAGAGATCATTCGGTTTTCATTTTGAAACCGTGTACGCTCGCGTGAAATCACTGCCCAGCGGCGCAAAAAAATACCCTCTCAGGCAGAATGCCCGGGAGGGTATTATACTTCTTAAATCCTGGCCAAGTAGTTTAATTACTTAACGTTGGAGAAGTACTTGATGGTACGAACCATCTGAGAAGTATAGGAGTTCTCGTTGTCATACCAGGAAACAACCTGAACGAGGTATTCGCCGTCAGCGACTTTGGAAACCATGGTCTGGTTTGCGTCGAAGAGGGAACCATACTTCATACCGATGATGTCGGAGGAAACGAGCTTCTCAGTTGTGTAACCGAAGGACTCGTTTGTCTGTGCCTTCATAGCAGCGTTGATTTCGTCAACTGTGACTTCATCCTTCTTAACGACCGCGTGCAGGATTGTTGTGGAACCTGTAGGGGTCGGAACACGCTGTGCAGCACCGATGAGCTTGCCGTTGAGCTCAGGGATAACAAGGCCGATTGCCTTCGCAGCACCTGTGCTGTTCGGAACGATGTTCGCAGCACCGGCACGAGCTCTCTGAAGATCACCCTTTCTCTGCGGGCCGTCGAGAATCATCTGGTCACCTGTGTAAGCGTGAACGGTTGTCATGATTCCGCTCTGGATCGGCGCATAGTCATTGAGTGCCTTTGTCATCGGAGCCAGGCAGTTTGTGGTGCAGGAAGCAGCGGAGATAACTGTGTCTTCCGGCTTCAGTGTCTCATGGTTTACATTGTAAACAATGGTCGGGAGATCGTTTCCTGCCGGAGCAGAGATAACAACCTTGCGGGCACCTGCCTTAATGTGAGCAGAAGCCTTTTCCTTGCTGGTGTAGAAACCTGTGCACTCGAGGACAACGTCGATCTTGAGATCGCCCCAAGGCAGGTTGTTCGCATCAGCTTCCTTGTAGATCTGCAGTGTCTTGCCGTCTACAGTGATTGTGTTTGCTTCATCGTCAGCAGAAACAGTGTGAAGGTTCTCACCGATTTTGCCGCAGTAGCCGCCCTGTGCTGTGTCATACTTCAGCAGGTGAGCAAGCATGGAAGGCTTTGTCAGGTCGTTGATTGCTACTACTTCGTAACCTTCAGCGCCGAACATCTGCCGGAACGCAAGACGTCCAATACGTCCGAAACCATTAATCGCAACTCTTACATCTGTCATTATGTTTTTAGACCTCCTATATGTTGCAACTAAGATTATACGTTTTTGAGGCCTTTACCGTCAATTAAGAAGTGCGTGTTTTCCGCAGTTTTATCCCCGTTTTTCACGGTTTGCGGATTTCCGGTTCCCATTGCCGGCCCCAGCCCCCTGTTCAGCTCAGCAGACCCGGGTCCGGATGGGCAGCCGGAAGCGTCTGTCCCCCTTCCGGCTGCTGCCCGGAATCAAGGTCAGACTCCGAAAGCGGCTCGTCGCTGAAGACCGCCTTCATCAGGAATGCGTACTGCTCGTCAAGAACCCGCAGTGTTCCGATAAGGATGCCAATCGCAATCTCTCCGGTTTCCCGGCCTCTGTTCAGGCTGGGGATATCGTAAACCAACTCAACGGAACCGTCTTCGCTAAGCATAAATTTCAGAAACTGCACGGTGCAGTTCAGGATGTTGCACGCTTCCAGCACCCGGCTTTGCCGGTCTTTTGAAACGTTCTGCACAATGTCAAAGATACGAATCCCGACCGGGGCATCCTCCCCGCGGAAGATGAAATATGCCGAAAAATCCGGCACGTTGTCAACGTGAAATACCGCTTCCAGCGCTTCCGAATCCGGTTTTTCAATATGTCTGTATTTGATGCCGGCATCTTCGAAGACTTCTGCAGTTTCTTTCGTTTTCTGAAATTTGTACTGATTCATATTCCTGCCTCCCTCTCCACCTGTATATATACTGTCCGACCCCAAAGCCCGCAATAAGCTGTTCGTTTAACAGGCAGCAGAAAAAAGCAGCCGGCGGCTGCTTTGCGGTTTGTCAGGCGGATGTTATACCTTCTCATTCAGGAAGAGCGGCCGGGTACTGAGCCCGTAGGCTTCCTGAATGGTGCGTACTTCGGTGCTGAACAGCTTGGAAAAGAGTCTTGGATCATTGAGTCTTGCCATCATCACCGGGTAGGTCCGCTGTTTTGCCTCAGGGAAAAGACGGCTCAGATTCTCCGCCTGCGATACATGAAGCGTCACAACCGAACGTTCCTGCATCGCTGCGTGAACGAGCTTCATAATTGCGGTGGAATCCTGATAGATGATTTCTTCGATCCGGGCTTCCCTGCCGTCAAGAAGAACGGTCGCATAGCCCCGGATGATGTTCTTTTCGTCAAAGTAGGCCACCACTTTCCCGCCCCGGGCACTGATCTCTTTTTTCAGATTCTCAAAGTCCTTCGGGGTGCGTGCAGCGTAGCCGTTGAACCGGTGCATGGAGGAGCTGTACACCTTCAGCATATCCACGGGATGCGGTTCAAACATACAGCCGTAGGTGCTGAGCCGCGCTCCCTCTTCCCGCTCCAGCGTATATGCGGTGCGGTAGTAGATCGGCTCAAAGCCGAACGGTCGGTAAGATTCGCCGTAAGACGCCGGGCACAGGGTAATGAGTTCGCTGTGCGAACATAC
>CAJOLG010000044.1 GCA_905235315.1 uncultured Solobacterium sp.
CCAAAATGAAGAAGGGCGTGTTGCGGGCTGGAACGCCAGCTATACCGAAGGGGAAGATTGATATACACCGCTGAATACCCATGCATTCCCGGAAGATTCTTTCTTCCGGGTTTTGTGGTTTCGAATTGTTTGAAGGTAAAATGGAGCCGTGAAACTATTGGATAAAGACATCCGGGAACCGCTGTTTGACTGGCTTGAATCCCAATATCCGAAGATCAGGATTCTTGAGGAAAAGCAGATCGGGCGAAGCCGGGCAGATGTCCTGGCTGTAACCGGGCAGGGGCTGATCGGAATCGAAATAAAAAGCGATGCGGATACGTATGCGCGCCTTTCGCGGCAGGTCCGGGACTATGACCGTTACTATGATTTCAATATCGTTGTGGCGGGTACCCGTCATGCGGCTCACATCCATGAACATGTCCCGGCGTACTGGGGGATCGTAACGGTCGAACAGGAAGGGGAGAGAACGGATTTTTATCAGGTTCGCCCTCCGAAGCAGAATCCAAAGGTTAAGACAGCTGCCAAGCTTTCGCTTCTCTGGCGGCCGGAACTCGCGGCGGTTCAGGAACGCTGCGGACTGCCGAAATACCGGGAAAAATCAAAGGCGTTTGTGCAGAAAAAACTGCTCGATGTGCTTCCTGCGGATGTGCTTCAAAGGGAAATCATTCACGCACTGTTTGAACGGGACTATACGACGATCGAAGAAGAAATCGAGGCATTCCAGAAGGCGCGCTCCCAAACAGGAGGACAACACAAAACAAAGCGCGCGCAGCGAGGAAACGAGCGGAAAAATTAAAAAACGTTCCTGCGCATTGCCTGTTATATATATTCATGGAATGGTATAATAACTATCCGAAAGGAGTCTTTTGCCTTGTCAACTTATAACGTAAACCTGACACTGGAGAATATCCGGACGATAACCATCATGTTCCTCGATATTTTCATCATGTGGATGCTGCTATATAACACGATCAAACTCGTCCAGGCCAATTCGAAGACGGTCCGGATCTTTAAAGGCGTTCTGCTGATTCTGCTGGCAGATGCCGTTGCGACCATGATCGGCCTCAAAACGGTAGCCTACGTCACAAATATCTTTATCAACTGGGGATTCCTTGCGTTCATTATCATCTTTCAGCAGGAGATCCGTTCTCTCTTGGAGCGGCTCGGGAAATCAAACATGTTTACCCGAATCACAACGCTTACCGGAGACGAGAAGGAGAATCTCGTCGATCAGATCGTTACGGCGACAATGCTGCTGAGCAACGATCAGACCGGTGCGCTTATTTCCATCGAGCAGAGCCACACGCTGGAAGACTTCATCGCCACGGGAACCAGGCTGAATTCCGATGTGACGGCAGAGCTGCTCACCTCGATCTTTGTTACTTCAACACCGCTTCATGACGGAGCGGTCATTATCCGCGGCGACAAGATTGCCTGTGCGAGCGCATATTTCCCGCCGACCAATCTGGATCTTCCGTCCCGTTACGGAGCACGGCACCGTGCAGCCATCGGTATTTCGGAAATCACCGATGCTGTGACAATCGTTGTTTCGGAAGAAACCGGTGCGATTTCCATTACCGAAGGCGGAACGATCACAACCGTAAACCGCAAGCAGCTGCGTGATTACCTGCTGCGTGTGATCTGCGGAGAAGAGACCGAAGTGACGGTATCCAGCCGCCCGAAACTGAACAATGAATCTGCCCGTGATGTCATCATTGATGACAGCGAACAGCAACAGCAGAAGAAACAGGATGAACAGGCAAAGGCGGGCCTTACCGGCACGATTTCAAAACTGGCAATCAAGCGTCAGGAACAGAAGAAGGAAAAGATTCCGGTAGAAGAGGTTGTGAACGGAGACAAGGCAGGCTCCGCGAAGGAAGAAGCCCAGGATGCCGGAATGAAACGGATTGAGGAAGGCGCGCAGGACATCAAGCTGCCGCGCAAGAAAGAACGTCCGGCACCAAGTTATCCGGAAAGCTCTGCGGCGCATCGGTTCGAAGAAAACAAGCGCGCGGAAATCGAAGCGCAGAAGGAACTGGTTCGTGCGAAGCAGGCAGAGATGGCCGAAATCCAGCGTTCAAGGGAAGAGGCTGCCAAGGAAGCGCTGCGCAGGGAAGCACAGGAACGTGTGCGCCGTGCGGATGAGCAGCGGATGCGCGAGATGCAGCAGCGGGAAGCGCAGCAGAAAGCTGCCGCGGAAGTACTTCCTTCCGGCCGCCGTATGACCTCAGAGGAGGTTCAGGCACAGCGGGAAGCTGCCCGCAGACAGCTCGCAGGCAAACCGGAACCGCCGATCAATCCGAGCGGTGTAATCATGGATGACAAATCCCATCAGTTCGATACGACCAAGCTGGATCTTTCCAAGATCATGGGAATGAATGATGAACTGGACAAGACATTCCAGATGCTTGACTCGCTCGAGAAAGATGGAGATAAATCCTCCGAAAACAAAGGAGGTGACCGATAATGTCTGAAAACAGAAACAGACGTGTTGAGAACGAAGAACAGGTCAACAAGACAGAGCTTGCCAACCGTATTGCGGACCAGTCCAAACGGGTAGCCAATACCTACCAGCATATCGGCGACGGTTTTGTACGCATGATCCGCTGGTTCTCTACCTTTATGGATAAGACCCTGTTCAGCCGGAGATATTCGAAATTTGTATCTCTGATTCTTGCCATTCTGATGTATCTGGTTGTCAATTACAACAGCCGGGCCTCTATCTATACCAATACGCTTCGCACTGCGAAAGAACTCAGCAATGTTACCGTAACCGCCAAGTACAATGCGGATACGTTTGAATTGACGGGTCTGCCTGCAACGGCAGATATCACGATTACCGGCGATGCCACAAGCGTCACCAGTGCTGCCAATGTGGAAGGCGTGATCTTTGCGGATCTTGAAGGACTCACCGAAGGCACGCATGAAGTCAAACTGGAAGCAGAAGGCTACGGCAGCAATGTTTCCGTGAAAATCGATCCGAGCATTGCGGTTGTAACCCTGAAAAAGAAGACAACCCAGGCGTATGACCTCAGTTATGATTTCATCAACCTTGACAAGATGGACAGCATTTATTCTGTCGGAACCCCGGTATTTGAATTCACCCGGGTCAATGTCCGTGCTTCCAAGGATACACTGAACTCAATTGCGTTTATCAAGGCATTGATTGATGTCAGCGGCCAGACCGCAGATTTTACCCAGGATGCGCGGCTGATTGCCTATGATGCGTCCGGTATACCGGTGGAAGCGGATATCTATCCGTCAACGATCGAAGTTACGGTTCCGGTCACATCACCGAATAAAACGGTTCCGATCGCAGTTGAGGTTACCGGAGATATCCCGGAAGGCCAGGCAATTGACGGAATCGAGATGGATCAGCAGTCGGTAACGATTTACGGTCCGGAATCTGTCCTCGGACAGATCGATCAGGTCATTGTTACGCTGAACGCAGCTACAATCACCAAAGACTCCACCATTATGCGGCCGATCACGCTTCCTGCCGGAGTCAATTCCAGCAACATCAATCAGATCACGGTTTCCATCAAACTGGCGGAAGGTTCTTCCCGGACGATCGATGATGTAAAGATCAACTACCGCAACAATGTAAACAACTATAAAGCCTCCACCTCCGACAACAAAACCACGACAAGCGTCACGGTATTCGGAACGGAAGCCAACATCGCCAACATTACAGCGGACGATATCAATGTGTACGTTGATATGAAAGATGCCAAACCGGGCATCCAGGAATTCCCGCTGGAAGTTGAACAGCCGGCCGGCGGCCTTGTCCGCTACTCCCTGACTGAACCGACGTTTGAAATGAATGTCCTCGGTGAGACCAACGATGCCGGCGGCGGAACGGATAACGCTGACGTAAATATCGGATAACCCCACAGCCTGCCTCTTTCGGGAAGCAGGCTTTTTTCAAACGCAGGGTATTCCTGCCGCAGAGCTTCGAGACCCGGTCGCGGACCGGGGAATCAAGGCGGATTATAGGAATGAAAACAGCATGTCTTTGTGCTAGAATTTAATCCATGAAACGCGTTATCAGTATTGTGGAAGACGAGCGGGATCTGAACGAACTCGTCAAGCGATATCTTGAAAAGGAAGGATATGAGGTCCGCTCGTATCTGACCTTTGATGATGCGGCGATCCATACCGATGACGATGATGTGCATCTGTGGATCCTGGATATCATGCTGGGAGACAAATCGGGGTTTGATCTCATTGAAGAGATCCGCCAGAAGAACCCGGATGTCCCGGTCATCTTCATGTCCGCCCGGGACAAGGAATTTGACCGGATCATCGGTCTCGAAAAGGGCAGTGATGATTACATCACAAAACCGTTTTCTCCCAAGGAACTTGTCCTCCGTGTAAACAACATCATGCGTCGCACCTACCGCAATGATAATGAAATCATTAGGGTGGACGGATACATGATTGATGAAGCGAAGCGGACCGTTACGGACAGTTCCGGTGCTTCCATTGATCTTTCTACCAAGGAATATGAACTGCTGATGCTGTTTGTGAAGAATACCGGCACCGCGTTTTCCCGTGACCAGATTCTTGAGCAGGTGTGGGAAACAAACTACTACGGAAGCGACCGCGTGGTCGATGATACCATGCGCCGTCTCCGCAAAAAGATGCCGGATCTGAACATTCATACGATTTATGGATTTGGATACCGTCTCGGCTGATGAAACGTATACGCTTATGGCTGCGGGAGCTTACCCTTACACAGCAGCTGCTTACCATTCTGTTTCTGGTCATCTCAACGCTCACGATTTTTATATTTGCGTTTCTGACACCGGGCATCAATGAATTTACATCATCTGAAATGTTCCGTATGCTGCATGCGGCGCATGTTCGTGCGGAGTACTATGTCGATTCGTCGGATCAGATTGACCGGATCGACTTTTTTGACGATGAGAGCGGTATTCAGCATGTCCTGTATGACAATACGCGGAACTCGTTTGGCCAGCACGCGGAAGAAATCCAGGATCTTCTGAATGATAATCTTGCGGAAGATATCCGCAGCCATCTTTCCGAGGCGGCAGACGGCATGCAGGATTATCAGTACAGTGAAAAACCGGGATCCCGCACCATCCTGTATACGATCTCACAGGTGAATGACGGACGTTATCTTGTGACAATGATGTCTTCGGCGGCAGAACTCCGCTTCCGCGGGATGCTGGTAAATAATATCGTCAACTCCAATATGATGGTTGCGATCGTTCTGTTTTTCATTCTTACCGTCTGGATCACAACGATCATTTATCCGCTGAACCAGATCAAGACGTATATCACCAAAATCAAAAATGATGAGCCGGCGGAGCTCACCATCAACCGCCATGATGAAATCGGTGAGGTTGCGGATGCCCTGCGGGAAATGGACAGCGAGCTGAAGAAGCAGGAACGCGAAAAGGAAGAGATGATCCAGAATATCTCGCATGACCTGAAGACGCCGATTGCGACGATCCGGAGTTACGGCGAATCCATCAAAGACGGTATTTATCCGTACGGTACACTGGAGAAATCCATTGATGTGATTATTGAACATGCCGACCGGCTGGAAAAGAAAGTGCGGTCGCTGATTGCCCTGAACAAGATGGGATACCTCCTTGATGAGTGTGAAGAGGGGGATACACTCCCGATGGCAGAGGTGATCGACAAGGCATTGCTGTCGCTGAAAGTAATCCGGCCGGAAATCACATTCCGGCGGGAGCTCGATAAGGGAGTGAAGTTCCACGGAGATGAAGATCCATGGCGGATCGTCGTGGAAAACCTTGTGGATAATGCGCTCCGTTACGCGGTTTCCGAAATATCCATTGAACTGCGTCCCGGTGAGCTCCGGGTAATCAATGACGGGGAACCGATTGACGAGGAGAGAATTGACAAACTGTTCCGCCCGTATGAGAAGGGAACCGACGGACAGTTCGGACTCGGCCTTTCCATCGTATACAAAATTGTGACAACCTACGGATACCGCATCGTTGCGGAAAACCTTGCCAACGGAGTCTGCTTCCGGATCTGGAAGGATCTCCCGAAGAAGGAAATCCGTGCGATTCAGAAAGAAAAGAAAAAAGTAGAGCGGGAGAAGGCAAAAGAAATCCGCCGGATGGAACGGATTGAAAAGAATGAAAAAAAGAGCGGCTCGCCGGAGTCTTAACGGGAAGCGGTTTTTCTAGTACAATTATCGGCGGATATGAGTGAAACGGAAGTAATCTGCGGGGTAAAGACTGCATACCGACACACCGGCAGCGGAAGAGATGTTGTTCTGCTGCACGGCTGGGGTCAGAATATGTATATGATGTCTGCGATCGAGAACCATCTCAGTCCGTTTTTTTCTGTCTGGAATCTCGATTTCCCGGGGTTCGGGGAGAGCGATGAGCCTTCTGAAGCCTGGGGGATGGAGGAGTATACCGCATTTCTGGAGGAGTTCATCCGCATCAACGGAATTGAACATCCCATCCTGATCGGCCATTCCTTCGGATGCCGGGCAGCGATCCGCTATGCGGCAGTTCATCCCGTTCATAAGATGTGCCTGACCGGTGCGGCCGGAATCCGTCCGGTACAGACAAATTCCGCGAAACTTCGGGTAAAGGCGTATAAGACTGCCAAATGGGCACTGAAGGCCGCCCATCAGGACGAGATGCTGAAAAAACTGCAGGACCGTTCGGGATCCCAGGATTACCGCAATGCGCATGGTGTGATGCGTGAAACGTTTGTCAAAGTGGTGAATGACGATATCAGCCCGCTCCTCAGCAAGGTGACATGTCCGGTGCTTCTTGTATGGGGCAGCCAGGATACGGCGGTTCCTCTCTGGATGGGACAGCAGATGGAACGCGAAATGCCGAATGCGGGACTTGCGGTATTTGAAGGGGATGACCATTTTGCATACTGGAATCAGGCAGACCGGTTCAACCGCGTTCTGGATGTCTTTTTGAAGGACGATATGTTATGAGAGCAGTCTATTTTATCGTAATTATGCTGGCTGCACTTGTGCCGGCCAAGCATGCCCTGCATATGTTTCAGCAGAACCGCTATGAACTGGAACGGTTTTCTTCCTGGGTCATGGATAATATTGAAGGCGGTGCCCGCCGGGCAATCATTCCGGCTGCGGTTATTACAGTTGTTGCGCTTGCGTGCATGAAACTGTCCGTCACCAATGTGCTTTTCTTCTGTATCGTTATCGGTGCAGTTCTGGCCGCAGTGCTGATCCTGCGGGAGAGGAAAGCCGTATACATCAAGCCGCTGGTATACAGTGACCGCGTCAAACGGCAGATCCTTGTCCTGACGGTACTGTATGTGCTGATCCAGCTCTGGCTGCTGTTCCGCTTCCGCCGGTTTAACCTCTGGCTGATGCTGGCACTGTCCTATTTCGGGCCGTGGCTTCTGATCTATCCGATGGCGCTGATTACTGCGCCGGTGGAAAAACGGGTAAACCAGAGTTTTGTCAATGACGCAAAACGTATTCTGCGGGAACACGATGACCTGATCAAAATCGGCATTACCGGTTCCTACGGAAAGACGACAACAAAAAACATCATGTATGCGCTGCTTTCCGAGCAGTTCAATACCCTGATCACCCCCGCCAGCTACAACACTCCGATGGGGATCACGCGCACGATCCGTGAAATGCTGAAGCCGATTCACCAGGTCTTTGTGTGTGAGATGGGCGCCGATCATACCGGCGATATTACGTATCTTATGGAGTTTGTACAGCCGTCGATCGGAGCTGTGACCTCAATCGGTCCCCAGCATCTTTCCACCTTCGGGTCACAGGAAAACATCATAAAGGAAAAAATGCAGGAGATCGAACTCCTTCCGCCGGACGGCTTCGGGGTGCTGAACATCGACAATGAGTTTATCCGGAATTACGAGATTCAGTCTCCCGTTGAACGGGTAACCTACGGGCTTCACAATGAAGCGGATTATATGGCAAAGGACATCACGTACAGTCCGTCCGGTATGAAGTTTACCGTCTTGTACCACGGCGAAGAACATCCGATGGAAACCCATCTGCTCGGCGAACTCAACGTTCTGAATATTCTCTGCTCGATTGCTGTTGCCCGCCGGCTTGGCATTGAGTGGGAAGCGATCCGCCGGGGCGTAAGACAGATGAAACAGGTGGAACATCGTCTTGAGCAGCGGATCATCAACGGCAGGATGTTCATTGATGATGCATTTAATTCCAATCCGAGCGGTTCTGCCATGGCGCTCGATGTTCTGGCAATGATGCCCGGCAGACGGGTGATTGTCACACCGGGGATGATTGAACTCGGCGAACAGCAGGATGAGATCAACCGGGAGTTCGGTGCACGGATGAAAGACCGGGCCGATGATGTGATTCTTGTCGGCGAGCATCAGACCAAAGCAATCTATGAAGGACTGAAACTGTCCGGATTTGATATGGATCACGTTTCCGTTGTCGACAAGGTTACAGAAGCATTTGACATAGTTTACCGCATCACCACACCGGCAGACACGATCCTTCTTGAAAATGATCTTCCGGACGCATTTAACAGGTAAATCAGAGTATGGGATACGCAATACTTTCGACATGGAAAATGTCATTTCAGGGAGTCTGTGAGGCTTCCTGTCTTTTAAAAGATCATGCCTCAGCCGGGGATGCGGCAGTCCGCTGTATTCAGTGTACCGAAGATAATCCGGCATTTGTTTCCGTTGGATACGGCGGCCTTCCGGATGAAAACGGAAGGGTGTTCCTTGACGGCGGCTTTATGGACGGGGATACCCTGAAATTCGGGGCGGTCGGTGCGCTGGAAGGATTTCGCTCTCCGGTCGCAATCGCCCGGTCCCTCAAGGATTCGAACTTCAACAACTTTCTGGTCGGAAAAGGCGCGGAAGCGTATGCGGAAGCTGCCGGATTTGAAAAGCGGGATAATCTGACCCCCGAAAGCCGTGCGCGTTATCTGAAGGATAAAGGAAAAACGCAGAACCTGTTCTCTTATGACGGACATGATACGATCTGTGCGCTTGCGCTGGATGAGAACGGCAGTATGTGTGCGGGTGTCAGCACCTCCGGACTGTATCTCAAAAAAGCGGGAAGGCTCGGAGATTCCCCGGTAATCGGGAGCGGGTTTTACGCGGATTCCGCCATCGGTGCCGCGGCTGCGACCGGAGTCGGCGAAGAGATCATGAAAGGGGTACTGAGTTTCCGGGCAGTAATGTATCTGCGCAGCGGGATGACGCCGATGCAGGCGGCGGAAACCGCAGTCCGAGAACTGAAAGAGGATCTGGCGAACCGGCTTGGAAGAACCAGTTCCATCTCCCTGATTGTGCTGGGAAACGACGGAACCTTCGGTGTCGGGACCACGATTGAATTTCCGTTTGCCTATGCCAGTGACACAGAGCCGCCGACCCTGTACCTCGCAAATGCAGGTTCCGACGGCAGAACTGTCATCACCAGGGTGGAGGATCCAGCTACGGTAACACAGGATTGAGGAGCGGCAGGCTCCTTTTTTGATGGTTGGATAAAAAAAGCCCCGCATCTCTGCGGGGTTCAGGAGCGAACGAGGGGAATCGGACCCCCGTGTCCACCTTGGCAAGGTGGCGTTCTACCATTGAACTACGTTCGCATAAAGAATGGCGGTTCCGACGAGGATCGAACTCGCGATCTCCTCCGTGACAGGGAGGCATGTTAGCCACTACACCACGGAACCAAATATGGCGAAGCAGGAGGGATTTGAACCCTCGCGCCGGTTTCCCGACCTATGCCCTTAGCAGGGGCACCTCTTCGGCCTCTTGAGTACTGCTTCACTCTGCCAAGCGCATGTTTTCTTCAACAGTGCCTTCATAATATACCATAAGCATTTTAAGATGGTCAAGTGACTTTTTTGGTTTTTTAGGCTATTTTCTCGGTCGGGTTTTCGACCGGAAAATAGATGTTTCAAAGCGGTGTTCCGCCGCATAAAATAATGCTGAAGAAGTACGAAAGGAGATTGAATTTATGCTCGCTGCTGGCTCTCAGGCGCCGTCGTTCCGCCTGCCGGATCAGAACGGTACCATTCATACACTGGAAGAGTTCCGGGGGAAAAAAGTAATCCTGTATTTCTATCCCAAAGACAGTACTTCCGGCTGCACAAAAGAAGCGTGCAGTTTTCGGGATGTTTACCCGCAGATATCCGAAAAGGGCGCGGTTGTCATCGGAATATCGAAGGACAGTGTCAGTTCCCACAAGAAATTTGAAGCGAAAAACGAACTGCCGTTTCTCCTGCTTTCCGATGAGCAGGCGGAAACCATTCAGGCATATGATGCCTGGAAGGAAAAGAAACTGTACGGCCGCGCGTATATGGGAACGGTGCGGTGCACCTATCTGATCGATGAAAACGGAATCATCCTTAAAACGTACGACAAGGTCAAACCGGGGGATCATCCCGCAGAAGCAGCAGGGGATCTCTGATGCGGATCATCCTTTCCCCGGCAAAAACAATGCGGCGTGAGGAAGTGATCGAACCGGTATCGGTTCCGGTGTTCCTTGAACGTGCGGAGGAACTGGTCCGGATATTGAAAGAGGTTACGCCTGAGGAGCGGAAACGGATCTGGAACTGCAGCGCAAAGCTTGCGGAAGAGAATGAAGCGCGCCTTGCCTGTATGGATCTGCGCGGCGCGGTTTCTCCGGCGCTGTGCTGTTCTCTTACAGCGGTCTGGCGTTTGCCAATCTTTCGCCGGAATCACTTTCCGACGGAGAACTCGCCTATCTGCAGAACAGACTCCGCATCCTTTCGGGACTGTATGGCATTCTGCGCCCGCTGGACGGGATTGTTCCGTATCGTCTCGAAATGGGGGCGAAGATACATGCCGGAGATGCGCCGGATCTGTACCGGTACTGGAAGGATCTTCCTGCCGAAGAACTGTTCCGCGGAGACGATACGGTAATCAATCTCGCATCCGAGGAATACAGCCGTCTGATCACACCCTGGGCCGGTTCTCCCCGCCGGATGATTCATATTATTTTTGCGGAATATGAAGACGGAGCGCGGAAGACAAAAGGCACGTTTGCGAAAATGGCCCGCGGGCAGATGACCCGCTGGCTGGCGGAGGAAGCCGTTGAAGACCCGGAACAGATCCGGCAGTTTCAGCGGGGATACCGTTTTGAGGCATCGGAATCCGATGATACCCATTACTGTTTTATCAAACAGGGAAAGGAGAAACCATGATTATGAAGACCGAACGGCTGATCCTTCGGCCGTGGGAAGAGCGTGACGCAGAGGATCTGTACCGTTATGCGTCCGATCCTGCAGTCGGGCCGGCTGCCGGATGGCCGCCGCATACATCCGTCGAAGACAGCCGCAGGATCATCCGGAATGTATTTAACGGAGCGGAGGCGTATGCCGTCTGCCGCCGGGATGACCGTCCGATCGGAGCGATCGAACTGAAACTCAAAGGACATACGGACATGACGGAGCGTGAGGATGAATGTGAGCTCGGGTACTGGATCGGGAAGCCGTTCTGGGGACAGGGAATGATTCCGGAGGCGGCAGAAGAACTCCTGCGGCATGCGTTTGAAGATCTCGGCATGCGTGCGGTATGGGCAGGATACTATGACGGAAACGAGAAGTCGCGCCGGGTACAGGAAAAGTGCGGCTTTGTCTACGTACGCACGACAGAGGGACTGGAGCTGCCTCTCCTGAACGAAACACGAACCGGACACTGCTCAATACTGACAAAGGAACACTGGAACGAAATGCATCCGCATTCCGGCGAATAAACGAACGGGCAGAATCTGAGAGACTGCCGCAAACGAATGATAAACGCTCACCATAGACCGGTGAGCGTTTTTGAACTTGGTTGGACAATATGTTTTTGTGTCAGATTGTTTCAAGTGCGATCTTGATCATATTAATGAGATTTTTCTGGCGTTCTTCATGGGTTGTCTGCTCTTCGTAAACAAAACTGTCCGTGATGGAAAGCAGGCAGGCAGCCTTTTTGTCGAGAACCTTGGCTGTGCTGAAAAGGCCGAAGCTTTCCATCTCTGCACAGATACAGTGACGGTCATTCATAACATAATCGGTATGTGCCATCCAGGAGCCTTCTGCATAAAAGACGTCTCCGCTGTGTACGATGCCTTCATGCATC
>CAJOLG010000045.1 GCA_905235315.1 uncultured Solobacterium sp.
TCTCCCGGCGGAATACCTATTTCTATGCCTGCGATCAGTTCCCTGCCTGCGATTACATGGAGTCGCTCGATGGCAAGGAGATCATTCCGCGCAGTAAGCGTGCCGCAAAGAAGACTGCCGGAACGAAAACGGCGGGGAAGAAAACCGCCGCAAAGAAAACGGCAGCCAAGACAGAAGAATAACCAATGCGGAAAGCGGAGCGGGCGCTCCGCTTTCTTTGACGCAGAAAGAGCGTGGTATTATTTAGATATGGATAAAAGAGCAATTGTGGTCGGAGCGGGACTGGCCGGCTGTGAAGCCGCATGCGCGGCATTCCCGTAACGCTGATTGAAATGAAGCCGTCAAAACGGACCCCCGCACATAATGCGGATACCTTCGGGGAACTCGTCTGTTCCAACAGCCTGCGCTCGGATTCTCTGAAAAACGGAGTCGGGCTGCTGAAAGAAGAGATGCGTCAGATCGGATCGATCATCATGGAGGCGGCGGAACGCAACCGGATTCCCGCAGGCAGCGCCCTGGCCGTGGACCGGGAAGGGTTTACCGGGTATCTGGATCATGCAATGCGGACAAATCCGATGATCACGGTTGTCGAGCAGGAGGTGTGTGAGCTGCCGGAAGGACCGGCGGTCATCGCGACCGGCCCGCTGACCAGTGAACCGATGATGGCTGCGATACGGAATTCTCTGGCAGAGCAGTACTGTTATTTCTTTGACGCGGAGGCGCCGATCGTCACCGCAGAATCCATCGATTTTACGAAGGCATACCGCAAATCACGCTATGACAAGGGAGATGCGGATTATGTCAACTGTCCGATGAGCCGGGAGGAGTTTGACCGCTTCTATGAAGCGCTGATCGCTGCGGAGACGGTGCCGATCCGCGACTTCGAACAGGAAATTTATTTTGAAGGCTGTATGCCGTTTGAAGTTATGGCAAAGCGCGGAAAGAACACCCTGCTGTTCGGACCGATGAAACCGGTCGGCCTGGAGCGGGATGGAGAACGGCCTTACGCCGTGGTGCAGCTTCGCCAGGATAACGCGGAAGCGAGCCTGTATAACATTGTCGGATTTCAGACCCATCTGACCTGGCCGGAACAGCGGCGCATTATACGGATGATACCGGGTCTGGAACAGTGTGAATTTGTCCGCTACGGCGTCATGCACAGAAACAACTACATCAACAGTCCGCACTGTCTGCGGGAAACCTATCAGTCCAAGCTGCGGGACGATCTGTTTTTTGCCGGACAGCTGACCGGGGTTGAAGGCTATGTCGAAAGCGCCGCTTCCGGGATGCTGGCGGGGATCAACCTGGCACATATCCTGAACGGGGAAGAGCCGGTTGTCCTTGGACCGGAGACGATGATCGGTGCGATGCCGCATTACATCACGCATGCCGATCCGGATCATTTCCAGCCGATGAACGCCAACTTCGGCATCATGCATCTGACAGAGCAGGTGAAAAAGAAGGACCGCAAGGAAGCGTATGCCAGACAGTCTCTGGAGCGGATCAAAAAGGAGATCAGCGATGGCAGGCTTTGATGAAGTGCTGGAACGGTTTCTGCACCATATTCAGATCAGCCGGACCGGATCCAAGGATACCCAGGATGCGTACCGCCGGGATATCGAGCGGTTTCTCGGATATCTGGAAGATGAAAAGATCACATCCTTTGAGAAGGTGGACAAAACCGTAATCTCGGATTATGTCATGCGTCTGCGCAGCGGGGAGTTTGGAACGCAGCCGCTGTCCAATGCCTCCTATGCCCGCAATCTGTCGAGCCTTCGTTCCTTTTACCGGTATCTGAACAAATATGAAGGGGTGGAAAACAATCCCGTGCGGCAGTTCAAGGGAAGCGTGCCGCGGCGCAAGCTGCCGGATTTTCTCACCTTTGACCAGATGGAGACACTGCTCGGCAGTTTTGACCTGTCCAAACCGGTAGATATCCGTGACCGCTGTATCATTGAAGTGATGTATGCCTGCGGCCTGCGTGTCAGTGAATGCGCCTCCCTGCAGGTATCCAAGATCCATCTTTCGGACCGCTATCTTTCCGTCATCGGAAAGGAAAGCAAAGAGCGCATGGTTCCGTTCTACAACCGGTGTGGAAAGCTGATCGAACTGTATCTGAAAGAAGCCCGGCCGCAGTTCAAAAGCGAGGCGACCGATATCCTGTTTCTCAATCAGAAAGGCAAGCCGCTGTCGGCCCGCTCGATTCAGGATATCTGCGCAAAACGCGGGGCAGCCGCAGGCCTTTCCGTCCATGTTCATCCGCATATGATCCGGCACAGCTTTGCGACCCATCTGCTCGATAACGGGGCAGACCTGCGTGTTGTGCAGGAACTGCTCGGCCACGAGAATCTTT
This sequence comes from uncultured Solobacterium sp., assembly GCA_905235315.1. Classification (GTDB taxonomy): domain Bacteria; phylum Bacillota_I; class Bacilli_A; order Erysipelotrichales; family Erysipelotrichaceae; genus Bulleidia. The sequence continues at coordinate 2,354 of CAJOLG010000045.1, forward strand.
CGACCACGCAGATCTATACCCATGTGACCGGAGACCGTCTGCGGGCGGCTGTGGATAAGGCGCATCCGCATGCGAAAAAAGTCTGAGTTTCTGAAAAAAACGGCTTAACACGCGTGTTTTCCTGTGATAACATAGAAAAGCACTCGTGTTTTTTTATTGCGGGTGTAATACTCACACAGGGAATTCCGGGTCCCGTGCATCCACCGATGGTGTGGCTATGTTGATCCGGTTCGAACCTGTGGCGGAAAACAACGGAAAGTGAGGTAAATTAAGAAAAATGGCTGTTGTCTCCATGAGGAAAATGCTTGAGAATGGTGTGCATTTCGGACACCAGACTCGCAAATGGAACCCGAAGTTCCGCCCGTACATCTATACCAGCAAGAACGGTATCTACATTATCGACCTGGCAAAGACCCAGGAACAGCTGGACATCGCGTATGCGAAGCTGAAGGAAATCACCGAGAACGGCGGAAAGGTTCTCTTCGTCGGCACAAAGAAGCAGGCGCAGGCTCCGATTCTCGCAGAAGCACTCCGCTCCGGTTCCTTCTATGTAAACCAGCGCTGGCTCGGCGGAACCCTGACAAACTTCCGTACTATTCAGAAGTCGGTCAAGAAACTGATTGAGATCGAAGAGATGGAAGCGTCCGGAACACTGGCAGTCTATAAGAAGAAAGAACAGTCCATGATGCTGAAGCGCAAGGAACGTCTTGAGAACTTCCTCGGCGGCATCAAGGAAATGAAGAAGCTCCCGGATGCGCTGTTTGTGGTTGACCCGATTGAGGAGCACAACGCAGTCGCAGAAGCACGCAAGCTTCATATTCCGGTATTTGCGCTGATCGATACCAACGCAGATCCGACAACGGTCGATTATCCGATTCCGGCAAATGATGATGCAGTTCGTTCCATTACACTGATGGTCGGTGTGATTGCGGACGCAATCGTTGAAGCACGCGGTACCGGCGAACTCGAATTCGCACATAAGGATGAGACCGAAGAAGACATCACCATGCAGGATGTCATGATCAATGTCGAACAGCAGGCTGCAGAGTATGAGCGCCGCAAGCGTCAGCGCTATGAAGAGCGCCGTGCGCAGATGCAGAACCGTTCCCGTTTCAACCATGACGGCCAGAACGGCGAGCGCCGCGTATTCCGCAGAGATAACAACCGCAACAATCCGGCCCGTCAGGGCGCTGCAGCTGCAGCACCCAAGGCAGAAGCTCCCAAGACCGAAGAGGTGAAGGCAGCTCCGGAAGCGGAAACAAAGGAGGCAGCAGAATAATCATGGCTATTACAGCAGCTCAGGTTAAAGAACTCCGCGAGATGACCGGCGCGGGTATGATGGATTGCAAGAAGGCACTGACTGAGACAGACGGTGACTTCGAGGCCGCAAAGGACTGGCTCCGCAAGAAGGGCATCTCCAAGGCAGAGAAGAAGGAAGGCCGTACCGCAGCGGAAGGCCTCACCCGTGTTGTCGTTGACGGAAACAAGGCGATTGTTGTTGAGATCAACGCAGAGACAGACTTCGTTGCGAAGAACGAGAAGTTCCTTGCGCTTATGGAAACAACCGTACTGGCAATCAAGGAAAACAATCCGGCTGACGTTGAGGCTGCGCTGGCAGTTTCTCTGGGAGACGGCACACTGAACGATGCATTCATCAATGCGACTGCCATCATCGGCGAGAAGATCAAACTCCGCCGCTTCGCAGTCGTTGAGAAGGCCGATGATGAACTCTTCGGTTCCTATATGCACAACGGCGGCCAGATCTCCGCAGTTACCGTCTTAAAGGGCGGCGACGAGCAGGTTGCCAAGGAAATGGCAATGCAGGTCGCATCCATGTCCCCGACCTATGTTTCCCGTGCTGAAATGCCGGCAGAAGTTGTCGCACATGAGAAGGAAATCCTCATGGAGCAGATGAACAACGATCCTGCAAACGCAAAGAAGCCGGATGCCATCAAAGAGAAGATCGTCGAAGGACGTCTCTCCAAGAACCTTGAGGATCTCTGCCTCGTTGATCAGGTCTTCTTCCTGGATCAGGACAAGAAGGTCGGCGTTTACCTGAAGGAAAAGGGCGCGGAAGTTGTCCGTTTCGTCAAGTACAAGGTAGGCGAAGGCATTGAAAAGAAGGTTGATGATTTCGCAGCGGAAGTTGCCGCAATGGCGAAGTAATTCCTTCTCACATCCATTACTCACAAAGCTCTGTATGCGATGCATGCGGAGCTTTTTTCTGTCATAGAAAAACCCGGGTCATTTGACCCGGGCATGCATGGACTGCTGTGGTTATTCAATCGTTACCGTACCGTCTTCCTGTACGGTGACCGTATCGCCTTCCTTTACAGCGGCGAGGAATTCTTCCCCAAGGGAATCCACCGTCGGCATCGGATGTTCACTCCACACTCCGGCCAGGATCGCACCCGCTGCGGCGAGCGAATCGATCGGTCCGGAGAACAGCAGGGCTGCAGGCTGGCGTGCCATCTCACAGGCGGTATAGAGCACCATTCCGCCGGTCGTGCTGCCGATCGTCTGCGGCAGGCAGAGCGCTTTTCCTGCGAGAGGGTTTCCGTAGAGGTCCGGATTGTTCTGATCGCTGCATTTTGCGGTTTTGTCTCCGAACATCAATGCTTTCTGAAATGAGGCAAGGGTATTGAATCCCTGGTGGGTCACAAGGGCAGGGGCAGTGACCGTGCCGGGGACGACAGGTCTTCCTTTGAAGGTCTTCATGCGCGGCTTCCTCCTTTCGTGATGAGTTCAAGCAGCTCGTCTTCCGTGTAGTAACGGGCCGTGCTGTAGGTGCGGAGTTTGTTGGAACAGGTGATGACCGGCATCTTGCCGCAGAGCGGGTTATTCATATACATGAGGGCACAGATGGAAGAGAGTACAGCGCCGGTTTTCTGCAGTTCCTGAAAGGCTTCCGTCCGGCGGAATTTCTCCGCAACGGCAGGCGCAGTTGTAAGAACGGTCGGTACGGCAACCGTGGTGCGGCCTTCTGCCTTCAGGGCAGCGGTGATCCGCGCGGTCCAGTCATTGAGCTGGGCCAGCGACAGATGCGGGCAGCCGATAAAGGCAAGCTTCGGAGCGGCGTCACGGTCTGCCCAGATCACCGGATAGTTTTCCTGTGTCTGTGCAAGCACTGCGTCATCAATGACAAACGTCTTCGCATTTTCGAGGATCAGCGATTCGCCGAGCCGTTTGGCTTCCGGGGTCAGATGATCCACATGATACAGACCGACTGCGCCGTTTGAGGCAGCCGCGGCACCCATATCCTTGAGATAATCACATGCGGCTTCATCCAGCTCGGTTCCGATCCACCGGTCAAGTCCCTTGATGTAAGGGACATCTTCCATGATCTTCATTCCGATGGCGCTGCCGAGGAGCTGGGCCTCCGGTTTCTTTGAGGTCTTTACCTCAACGATCCAGGATGCCTTGCGTCCTTCGTCTGTCAGAAGGCCGAATTCCGGCACATAGCCGGCGATGGAGCCGAACAGTTCGATGATTCCGCTGTTCCGGTTACAGCGGGCCCCGAGAACACTGTTGGCGTAGACAACGGCAGAACTCTCTGCCCAGGAGAGAATATCTCCTTCTTTGGGTTTGTTGCCGACTTCATCGAAATAGCAGGCGCAGGTAAATGCATCCCGCCGCATGAGACCGAGCTGTTCGAGCTGTTTCTCATAGGATTTCTGCCGGGAGTACATGTACTGAAAGACTGCCTTCTGCAGGAGATTCGCGGGCACATTCGGGTCCATGGGACGGGGATCTGCCGAAAAGGATTGTCTGGAAAGCGCATTACTGCGGATCAGGTCATCCATCAGATCGTATACGGCACCCATCATGTTCAGGCCGAAACTTGTGACAAGATGACCGTGCAGGCTGGTGACTTTGACCATGCGTTCCGCGCCGAAGGTGTCGCCGTACATGACAAGCGTCTTCATCACTTTTGCCATGGTTTCACCTTCACTGCCGTCGAGCATGCGCTGTTGTTCTTCGTTCAGCTTCATGGAAAAAACCTCCGTTTCTTTGAAATGATCTGTCTGATACTTCGTATTCTGCTTTCATCTTAGAATATTCTTCCGGACAAAACCATCCCCGAAATATAGCAGAGGGGAAGATAATCGTAGTAAAGTAAAAGTAACAGAATGCATGTGCAGTAAAAACAGGAGATAATACTATGAAGAACGAGTTAAATGCACTTTTTACACCCTGGAAAATCGGAAACTGCGAAATCAAGAACCGCATCGTTCTTACCTCGATGGGCGGCACCGATCTCTTCGGATGGATGGAACGAAATCATTTTGACGAAGCCGGTGCGGATTTCATACTCGAAGTCGCATCCAACAACGCCGGACTTGTGCTGCCGGGCTGTCAGCCGGTTTATAATCCGATGTTCGGACAATGGCTGTATGAGAACGAAAAGATGTATGACGATCTCGCTGCCTGGATGCCGAAACTGCATGCGACCGGCGCAAAACTGTTTGTCCAGCTGACCGCCGGGTTCGGCCGGTCCTTTACGATTTCTTCCATGATGGAGAAACTGTATACCAATCCGGTCCTGCGGCAGATTTCCAAACCGATCATGGATCTGGATAAGATCACGGCTTCCGCAAGTGAGAGCCCGAACCGCTGGAGTGACAAGGTGCCGAGCCGTGCCATGACCGTGGCGGAGATTCAGGAGTTTATCGATGCGTTTGCCAAAACCGCCGTACTTCTTAAGAAAGCCGGCGTAGACGGCGTGGAGGTCCACGCGGTGCACGAGGGCTATCTTCTGGATCAGTTCACCCTGAAGTATGTGAACAAGCGGACGGATGAATACGGCGGCTCACTGGAAAACCGGTATCGGTTTGCGGCGGAGATCGTCAAGAAAATCAAACAGGAGTGCGGGGATGACTTCCCGGTATCCCTGCGGTACAGCGTTGTATCCAAAACGAAGGACTTCCGTATGGGCGCATTGCCGGGGGAAGACTACACCGAAGTCGGCCGCGATATGGCAGAGTCCGAGATTGCGGCGAAGTTCCTGCAGGATGCGGGATATGACATGCTGAACTGCGACAACGGCACTTATGATGCATGGTACTGGGCACATCCTCCCATTTACATGCCGGAAAACTGCAACCTTGCGGATGTTGAGCATATCCGCCGGTTTGTGGATATCCCGGTCGTGGCGGCAGGACGCCTGGACCCGGTAACCGCAGCGCAGTCCATTGCGGAAGGAAAGATCGACGGTGCCGGCTTTGCGCGGAATTTCCTCGCTGACCCGGAATGGGTGACAAAGCTGATGGAAGGGCGGGAAGAAGATATCCGTCCGTGCATCCTCTGTCATAACGGCTGCTTCAACATGGCGCATTACAAGGGAGTGCCGAATGATCAGGATCTTTACGACAGCCTGCATCTTGCCCGCTGTGCCGTCAATGCGGAAACCATGCAGAAGGAGAAACACTATATCAAACCGGCAGCGGATCCAAAGAAGGTCATTGTGATCGGCGGCGGTATCGGCGGAATGGAAGCAGCACGGGTTCTGAAGCTGCGCGGTCATGAGCCGGTGATCTATGAACAGAGCGATGTCCTGGGCGGAACCTTTATCCCGGCCAGTGCGGAATCCTACAAGGGAAAACTGCGGGATCTGCTTGCCTGGTACCGCAGGCAGATGGAAGTGCTCGGCATCGAAGTCCATCTCAACAGCAAGATCGCCAGTGTTGATGAATTCCCGAATATGCCGGTGATCGTAGCGACCGGAAGTGCGCCGCGTCTGCTGCGGAATGTGCCCGGTTACGAATCGATGATCGAGGCATGCGAATATCTCAACGGGAAGGAAGTCGGGCATCGCGTTGCGGTGATCGGCGGCGGCCTTACCGGCTGTGAGATCGCATATGAACTGCTTCTCAAGGGACACGAGCCCATTATCGTGGAAATGAAGGACGATCTCATCGCGCAGAAGGGGGTATGCCTTGCGAATTCGTCGTATCTGAGAGAATACTTTGAATGGAAAAAGGTGCCCGTATATCTTTCGCAGAGACTTGCGGAAGTCAACGGGGACGGAATTGTGATCGTGGACAAAGACGGTATCAAAACACGGATTCCGTGCGATTCTGTCATAAGTTCGGCGGGCTATATCGAAACCCCGCTGGCGAAAAACGGCGGCCGCGTGCATCTTGTGGGAGACTGCTTCCGGGTAGGCAATCTGCGTTCAGTGATCTGGCGTGCCTATGAAGCCGCAATGCAGATCTGAGAAGTAGTTGAATAACGGGATAAACAATGTAAAATATCAGGTAACGCATCCTGATAACGGATGCAGGAGGTAATGACATGGAATTCGGAAAAGAACTTACCAAAACGTATCGGCTCGGCAACGCATCCGTACAGAATGTTGCCTATGCGCTTTCGGAGTTTCTTGATACACAGAAGAACATGGTCACGCAGACCATGCGCACAAGGAACGGGTATACCGTTCAATGCAAAGGGGATGCCAATGCGGAATGGACCCGGTACATCGGCCTGGATGCGGCAGTTACGGTCAACCTGATTCCGATGAGCGGTGATCTGATCGTTGAGATCGGAACCGGTCAGTGGGTCGAGAAACTCGGGATTGCGGCAGCCGGCTCGATTCTGTTTACTCCGCTTCTGATCACATCCGGCCTCGGTGCGATCCGTCAGATGGTGCTTCCGAATGAGATCTTTGATTTTATCGGAAAGTATCTTGGCTCTGAAGCGAGGGAAGTTGAAAGGAGCGAAGAATCTTCCGGAAAGAAGATCTGCCCCGTATGCGGCAAGGAAAATGACAGCACCGCATCGTTCTGTGCAAAGTGCGGGACGAAGTTTGAAGAGCCCGAGGAGGTGCGGTTTACCGTACCTGCCGCATGCCCGTCGTGCGGAAAACAGCTGGTCGGTGATGAAGTTTTCTGCCCGGCATGCGGAAAGAAACTCGCTGACTGATCAGCTTAACAGAAAGGAGTTTTAGAATGGCCTATTATTGCCCGAATTGCAGTGAACCCGTTAAAAACTCGGATCTTTTCTGCCCGAACTGCGGGGTAAAACTGACCGATGATCCGGTCGATGTCGATGTCCTGCGCAAGGAGTATGCCCGTTCCTCCGGAAATGTTCAGTTTCAGGAACAGGTACAGAGTCCGATCGATTTTGAAGAAGACACAACGGATCCGTACGAGGAATACCAGCGGCATACCTATGACTACAAAGGTCCGGATAAACAGGATCCCCACAGCTCCTATACCTATGAGCGGAGCGGTGTGGAATACTTTACGGATGAAAACTGGCCGGTCCGTTCCAAGGTGACCGCCGGCATCCTTGCGATTCTGTTCGGCGGGATAGGCATTCACAAGTTTTATCTCGGCAAAACCTGGCAGGGAGTCGCGATGCTGCTGCTGGCGCTGCCGAGCTGCGGGATTACCGCTCTGGTCGGCCTTGTCGAAGGAATTATCTATCTCACACAGAGCGATGAGGAATTTTCCATTAAAAACAAGGTCCGCGTGAGGTAATCCGGTATATTTATAGTGTAATAATGCGAAACATGTGTTATTAATATAATATATATACTTTTTAAAGGGGACTTGGATTATGCCTGAATTTAAATTTACAGTAACAAAGGAGATCGGCTCGCTGAACGAAGAAGCGCGCGGCTGGCACAAGGAATTTAATATGATCTCCTGGAATGATGCGGAGCCGAAATACGATATCCGCACGTGGTCCGGCACGGAACACAAACGGATGGGGAAGGGTATTTCACTGACAAGAGAAGAACTGACCACCCTCAGAGAGTTGATCGACAAGGCATTGTCTGAGGAAGAAAGTGAATAATCCGTTTCGCAGAAAAGAAACAAAGAAACTTGATCTTAACGGCCGCACGCCGCTGATTCGCTGCAGTATCTGCACAGGGGAGCAGACCGGCGGATATCGAATCAACGATACGGGAGAGTTTGTGGAAGTGATGAAGCTTTCCTCACAAAGCGATTTTGAAGAATTCTTTCGTATGTGCGGTACCGATCAGATTGAACGAATCTATTGAAAAGCCATGGAAGATTCATGGCTTTCTTTTGGAGAAGAAAAGGATGATTAAGGCAGTATTTTTCGACTGTGATGATACGCTGCTGTCTCACCGCAGCGGAAGCGTGCCGCCTTCTGCGGCGGAAGCGCTCCGTGTGCTGGGACAGAAAGGAATTCTCCGGATCCTTTCCACCGGCCGGCATGTCAGTGAGCTGAATGAACTGAAACCGATCGAGGGGCTGGAATTTGATGCGTATATTACCCTGAACGGTGCATGTACGTATGATGCGCAGGGCATCTTTGACAGTCACCCGATTAC
>CAJOLG010000046.1 GCA_905235315.1 uncultured Solobacterium sp.
GTCTTGTCATAGATCGGGCTCACTCTGATCGGTCCCATGTTTCTGTTCTCCTCTTTCTTTTACTTAAATGACTCTTCCACCGTCAGCTGATAATCATCGGAAAGATACAGCGAGTCTGTGTACTCCACCGGTCTTTCTCCGCTGTAACCCTTCCGCACGCGGCGGATCAGTGCTTTGTCCTGCTTCAGACGGAAGATCTTCTTTTCCTGCGGCCCGGCAATAAATGCGGTGATCACCTCTGTTACCCGATTCACCGGATCTCCGCACTCTTCCAGCAGCTGATACAGCGAGCCGGAAAAATCATCGGTATCCTTTACCATACAGACAGGACTGAGATACGTCACATAATGCACGACCGGCCGGCCGCCGAGATAGGATTCTCTCACCAGCGTCAGGAGCGGCTGGTTTGGGGAGGTCCCGAACCAGTCTGCCGCCTCTTGCGGCACAATGCCGTATCCGACAGAGATCACTCTCCGGTCTGCCGTATGATTGTGCTCCTCCCCTTTAAAGGAAGAATGAAAGCTGGTAGACAGCTGCGAGGACGGAGAAAGAACCACGGTTCCGCTTCCCCGCCGGCGGGAGATGTATCCCTCCTGCAGAAGCCGGTTCATCGCCTGACGGACGGTGATCCGCGAAACCCCGAATTCCTTCATCAGCTCCGCTTCCGTCGGCAGTACGCTTCCCGTTTCGTATTCCTGTTCCCGGATCCGTTCCGCAAGGATTTCGTAAAGCTGGCTCCAGAGCGGTTTCTGACCCGATCCCTTTTTCAGTTCCGGTTCTGTCATGATTAATTACTCCGAAGTCAGTATACCTGCCGCACTTTGCCAGGGTCAATACTTTTTGTCATATTGTCATAACATTTAATTCGGCGGTGTTCTCTCCCCTCCCGCAATGCGGTATCATACGTCTGAAAGGACAGGTGATCTTATGAACTACCTGGTAATATCCGATATCCACGGCAGCCGCTCCGGTGCCGAACTGTGCGAAGAGGCACTGCAGCTCCATCAGCCCGATGCGGTGCTGTGTCTCGGCGACATCCTCTATCACGGGCCCCGCAATCCGGTGCCGGACACGCATGACCCAAAGGAAGCTGCCCGCATCCTGAATCAGTATGCCGAGCGCATCTTCGCCGTCCGCGGCAACTGTGAAGCTGAGGTGGACAGTCTTTTACTGGAATTTCCGGTGACGGCAGACTACAACAGCTTTCTCCTGAATGACCGGCGCGTATTCATGACCCACGGTCATCTCTTTCATCCGGATCATCTGCCTCCGCTGCGGCACGGAGACATCCTGCTGTACGGCCACACGCACATTCCGGACGTTTCCTGTCAGAACGGCATATTCTGTCTGAACCCCGGAAGTGTCACCTTCCCGAAGCCGGGATATCCCCGCAGTTACGGCATCCTGAATGAATCTTCCTTCACCGTTCTGGATATCACGCATCAGCCGGTCGCATCCGTCTCGTTTTCTGCGGCGGACTGAAGGTACAGGCTGGGTTAGCACCCAAAGAAAAAGCCGGCGATGCCGGCATTTATTATTTGATGGATTCAAACTCTTTCTGAATTTCTCTGGAAGGTGCAGGCGTGAGCAGACTTACGATGACATTTACCGCAAGTGCAATCAGGAATGCAGGAAGCAGTTCATAGATATCCAGCACGCCGCCCAGCGGACGCACAAGGAATTTCCAGATGAAGATCATCGCACCGCCGGCAATCATGCCCGCAAGTGCGCCCTGTTTGTTGGAACGCTTCCAGAACAGTGCCAGAAGAACGACCGGTCCGAAGCTGGCACCGAAGCCTGCCCAGGCAAAGGCGACGATCCGGAAGACCGAAGAGGTGCTGTCCCAGGCGAAGAAGACACCGACCAGCGCAACAAGGACGAGTGTGATCCGCGATACCCGCAGCGTCTGTTTCTTGTCCATTTTTACCCCGAATACACCCTGCATCAGGTCACGGCTGACCGCAGAGCTCGCTGTAAGCAGCTGGGAATCGGCAGTTGACATGGTGGATGCGAGAATACCGGCAAGCACAACACCGGCGATCAGCGCCGTCAGGAAACTGTGCTCCGCAAGCAGAGACGCAAAGCGCACGATGATGGTTTCCGAATCCGAACCGCTCAGCATCGGAACCACGCCGTTGGCACTCGCTGCCCGGCCGACAATTCCGATGATGACCGATACCGTCATGGAGATGATGACCCAGATCGTTCCGACACGGCGGGAAATCGAAAGCTTGTTTTCATCTTCGATTGCCATGAAGCGAAGCAGGATGTGAGGCATACCGAAGTAGCCGAGTCCCCACGCGGTGGTGGAGAGGATCATCAGCGGCGTATACCGGGACGCGCTGCCCGATACCGCATCATGGATCTGGGTAAAGCTGAGGTATCCGGCAAGCGATTCTGCGTTGGCGGCGACCGCGGCGGTTCCGCCTGCGCTCTGAATTCCGAAATACAGGATCACAATAAGCGCGATGGTCATCACGATCGACTGGATGAGGTCGGTGATACTGACCGCCATGAAGCCGCCCATTGCCGTATAGGTGATGATGACAACGGCACTGATGATCATGGCGACATGATAGTCTGCGTTAAACAGCGCAGAGAACAGTTTTCCGCAGGCCGCAAACCCGGAAGCGGTATACGGCACAAAGAAGATGACAATGATGACCGCTGCGATCAGACACAGAATATTCCGGTTGTCATGGTAACGTTTGGAAAAGAATTCCGGAACGGTGATCGCATCGACCTTGGCGGTATAAATACGAAGCTTCTTCGCAACAATCAGCCAGTTGAGATAGGTGCCGACCGCAAGACCGATTGCCGTCCATGCGGCATCTGCGATACCGGTAAGATACGCAACACCCGGCAGTCCCATCAGGAGCCAGCTGCTCATGTCGGACGCTTCGGCGCTCATCGCAGCTGCCAGCGGGCCGAGTTTTCTGCCGCCGAGATAAAACTCGCCGACGGTTTCTGTCCGTTTGGAGAAACGATAGCCGATGTACAGCATTCCTCCGAGATAGATGACGATAGCCGCAATAATTCCCGCAATTGATGAACTCATACGAAATTCCTCCCCTTTACATAAAAAAGCCATCCCCTCAGAGACGGCCTGACCGCGGTACCACACTGATTGCCAGCCGATGGCTGACCCCTTTGAACCGTTAACGCCGGGACACGGTTTTCCTTACTGCAATCTTCCGGAAAACATCTCACAGACCGGTTTCCCTGCACAAGGTACCGCCGGGCTTCCACCATCCCCGGTTCGCTCTGCGCCCTGCATGCAGATACTCTTCTGATCATCGATTTGAAAACACTTTAAAACACCGTGTAAGAGTTGTCAATCTTTTTCTGAAACACGATTTCCTTTTCTGAAACTGTTTCACCCGCATTCTGTTTCAGCATGAATCCCGATATCTTCCGGGATGGTTCTTTTGTGCTGACAAAAAATTCAGTATGATGATTAAGGAACATACAGTTACCTGAGGTATTTATGAAAGAAAAAAAAGATAAACGTATTAGGACCTCAACGGCAAAAATGATCCTTGCCGGAGCAGTGCTGTCCGTTTTCCTCTTCACCTTTATGTATACAAGGGCTGTCGGAAAACGCCAGCAGAACATTGAGGCACAGGCTACCGCCGATGTTTTCAAAACCATGAACCTGAAAGACTACGAAGGCAATACCGTAACCAGTGAACTCTTTTCCCATTCAAAGATCACGGTCGTCAATGTCTGGGAAACAACCTGTACTGCATGTATCGCCGAATTCCCGGAAATGGAAGTGGTGACGCAGGAGATCGATCCGGAAGAAGTGCAGATCATCGGGATCTGTGCAGATCTCATCGACAAAAACGGTGACATCAGTCCGGAGCTGACAGCAGAAGCCAAGGAGATCCTCGACATGAGCGGCGCAACCTTCCTGCAGCTTTACCCTGATGAGAAAACACGGGATTTCATTCGCGCAAATGTCTCCGGCTTCCCGACGAACTTCTTCGTTGATTCTGCCGGAGCGATCATTGACTACCGGGCCGGTTCGAGAAACCGGGACGGCTGGCATGAAATGATCAATGAATTTCTTGAGAAAGTGGAGTGAGGGATTTATATGAAGAAAGTAAATATCGCAACCGCTGTCCTCTTTGCGGCGGCTATCGCCCTGATTATCGCCGGCATCGCGGTGGACGAGCCTGCCGTCGTTCTCAGCAAGGCCATCAACGTATGCATGGAATGCATCGGGATCGGATAAGTATATGACAACCCTTGAGACAAAGAAAAAGCAGACCCGTGTCCGCCATTGGTTCCAGGCAGCCTGGTTTGCGCTTACCAACGGATATCTCCGTGGGTATACTTCCGGCAAGATCTTCACCGGCAATACCAAGGCCGTCTGCGTACCGGGCCTGAACTGCTACTCCTGCCCGGGTGCGATCGGGGCCTGTCCGATCGGCTCCCTGCAGGCCGTCCTCGACAGTAAGAACTATAAGATTTCGCTCTATGTATTCGGCTTTCTGACCGCGTTCGGCGTTCTGTTCGGACGTCTCGTCTGCGGCTGGATGTGCCCGTTCGGATTCTTCCAGGATCTGCTTTACAAGATCAAAACAAAGTTCAAGAAGAAAAACCTGCCCGGACACAAGTATCTGCGTTATCTCCGCTATGTTGTTCTCATTGTTCTGGTCATCATTCTCCCGTCCTTCCTCACCAACGCTGCCGGAGCCGGCCAGCCGACCTTCTGTGAATTCGTCTGCCCGAGCGGAACGCTGCTGGGCGGAATTCCGCTGACCATTGTCAATGAAGGCTTCCGGGCCGCCATCGGAGTGCGCTTCTGGTGGAAGATATTCATCCTGGTGGCATGCACCCTGGCGGCGATCTTCTACTATCGCCCCTTCTGCAAGTATCTCTGCCCGCTGGGCGCGATCTACGGACTCTTCAATCCCGTTTCCACATACCGGCTCGAAGTTGATCAGAGCAAGTGCATCAAATGCGCTGCCTGCCAGCGGGCATGCGGAATGGATATCCGTACGTTTGAAAAACCCAACAGTCCCGACTGCATCCGCTGCGGCTCCTGCATCAAAGCCTGCCCGGAAGGCGCGATCTCAAGCACCTGGGGGAAGTTCGGCGCCAAAGCCGCAAACCGCTGCTTTGTGGATGATAACGCTGCCTTCGAGGCACGTGACACAAGCCGGACCCCCGCCACAAGACCGGTCTATTCCGTGTTCTTCGGTGTGGTTCTCATCCTGTTCGCTCTGGTGAACGGATTACTGGCTTATCTTGGCACGTCTTCCATCTTTGAATACAACCTCGTTCATCTGATTTCCGTTCCGTATACCGGACTGGGCTATCAGTTCTGCAACTTCATCAGCAGCTTTGTGATTCTCTTTACCGGTGTCTTCCTGATCGTTTACCGCAACGACGCCGCGCGGATGGCTACCGTCAGGGAAAAACTCGGGTACGCCTTCCGGATTGCGCTGTTCGGAGTGATCCTGCTGATCATCGCCGCATGTTTCGATCCGACCGCGGTCTCACCGATGACAACGGCACTCTTATTCAGCCCGGCTCTCGTACTTACCTACTTCCTGATGCTCGCAACCGCATCTTCGTTTGGCAAATACGTTGAAGGACGGACAAAGGGAAAAGCAGCGTCCGTGATTCTTCTCATTCTCATGGTGCTGCCATGCGTTATTGAATTTTCCTTTCTGTATATTGCCACGCATTGATGACCGGTTCCTGAAACCGCGTCCAACGCACAGAACGGTCCCGCAGAGGGACCGTTTTTACGTGCATGGATGCAATGAAAAAGATGACCCCCTATAAGGGATCATCTTCGCGCATCAGACTTCCCAGTCTTCGTGGAGAAGACGCACACCGCAATAGCATGCGGCGGAAATTGCCAGCATGAAGATCCATGCGTAGAGCGGGTTGTTGGCGTTGTCAGCGGTCTTCGGGACCGACTTCCCGTACGGATGGAAGTTTCCTCCGGCATCCATATATCCGGGCTGGCATGCCTTTGCGGCTTCGTTCCAGGTGTAGTTGGACGGGTAGCCTGCCATCTGGCAGGTAACGACGTTATCCGCCGGTGTGTTCGGCTTCTTATCCGAGGAGCCTCCGCCGGAGGATTTCTCTTTGACAGTGAATTTCGCCGGAACTTCTGCACTGCCGTCCGTTTCCGTAAACTTCGCCGTAAGCGTATGGCCGCCGATTGAAAGCGTTTCGAGGTATGCCGGATTCAGTTTTACAATCGTGCTTCCCTCGACTGCGGTATAGTTCGTCTTCTCGACCTCTTTTCCATCCACTTCAATTCCGGTGAAGTACCGGAAGGATACATCCGAGAACGTCCGTTTGAAGGTGAAATCGGAGGTTTTCCCGCTGCCCTTTGTCCAGACATTGCCGTCGCCGGAGGCAATATAGTACGTAATCTTATCGATTTCCTTTGTTTCGCGAACCGCTTCGCATACGTCATACTGTCTGCATCGGATCTCCGCAAGCCCGGTCTCATTCAGGGTAGGCTCTTTTACAACGACTTCCTTCGGATCCCAGTCATGTTCCGCCTGAATCAATCCATATACCTGCAGGATACTTCCCATCGGTACCATCACAGGATCATCATCGGATTCGGGCCGGAGTTTCGCTTTCGCGCCATTGACGGTCACTTCGGAAATTTCGCCGAATACCTTGCCGAAGTCTGCGGTAAAGGATGCCGCAAGTGCGTACTTCTCATTTCCGTTTGCGACAAAGCTCCATTCCGAATATCCGTCATCTCCTTTGCCGCGCCAGGTGCCGCCCGCGTCCTTCACAAGCGACTTGTCATAGGTCAGTTCAGGGGCGGGAGTCTGTATTTCGGTATCTTCGTCAAACTCCACTTCTGTTCCGCAGATCAGCGGTTTGCACGTAATGTCGAATTTCGCAATCGGAGTTCCCCAGAGAACATACAGTGAGTCAGAAGACGTCGGCGCAGGGAAGAGCTCATCCATGTGCAGATCCTTGATGGAATTATATTCGCTGACGAAGGACGAATAGTCATATCCGGAGATGTCTTTCTTTCCCAAAACGGCAACTTCCGACATGGGTCCCTCATCCCCCGGGATGAGCGCATAATACGGAATCTCACTGAACGCAATTCCCATCATCGCCTGACTCAGTGCGGAGTTGAGCGCTTCATACTTCACATCCGGCTTTACCGTCAGCGCAACGAACGTGTCGCCCTCTTCGTACTCGATACCGTTCTCCTCAACGACACGCGAAACAGCCGACCCGGACTGGCTCCATTCGTCATATGCTTTTTTGGCATCGATTTGTTTTCCGCCCCCAAACTCAATCAGGATTTTCTGCGGCTGTGAGAATTCCGCATATGCGACAACATCCGCTGCCGGCATGGGGAAGGAATATATATTGTCCATATACAGGGTTGACTCGATCTCGTTATCGCCTGCCTTCGCAAAGACTTTCTTGACTTCATATCCCGCTGCAGGTTTCGCAACGATGTATACCTTCTCCCCTTCCGGGTAGTATTCCTGCGCGCCGTAAATGAACGCTTCACCGTTTTCAATGTCTTCCGCAATGGTCACACGAAACAGAAGCGACAGGATAATTTCCGTGTAGGAAGAGTTCCAAATGGCTCTATAGGCAGTGTTATCACTTTTGAAATATGAACTTTGTCCGAAGCCTTCACACCCCTGTGTCAACTCAACGGGGTTTCCGGCCGTCGGCGCGGTTTCCGTTGTGACGCCGATACTCGTTTCTTCGCCCAGTCTGCCGGTCACGCTGATTTTCTTGCCGGCCGAAAGGTAAACGTTGTTTGGTGTACCGCCGGCGGTATTTCCGGTAATCTTCGGCGAACCGGAAACGGACATCGAAGCGGCCTCTATGATCGACACACCGCCACGATTGTTTCCGGCAGCCGTATTCCCGGAAATCTCAGCCTCGCCGGAAATACTGAACCGGCCGCTGCTCTGAACGTAAACGCCGCCTGCTCTGTTACTCCAGTATGTTCCTGTATACTGGTTGTTTGTGATCTTTCCGCCGGTCATATTGAACGTGCCGGTGAGCACCGCAACACCGCCCGCATTGGTATCCGACGTATTCCCGGAAATCTCACCGCCGGTCATCGTAAACGCACCAAAGGACGTGACACCGCCGGAGAAGTTGCCGGTAATCGTTCCGCCGCTGAGCGTTGCGGCGGCAGCGCTGCGGACCGTAACGCCAACCCCGGCTGAGCCGGAGTGAGAGACTGTGCCGGTTTTTCCTTCAGAGGTATCCGCAATCGTAAGGGAACCTGACTCCACCCAGATTGTTTCGTTATAGGAACCGGACTCTGTGGATACTTTTTCCAGCTTGTGTCCGTTCAAATCCAACGTTACCGTTTTGTTTTCCACCTTGACGCATTTTTCGATCTGCACATCGGCCAGTAACTTCAGGGTTGTGCCGTCTGTCCAGGCAGCTAATGCCTCACCCAGCTGTGTATAGGTACCTATTACCTGGCCGTCTGAATCAATCACCTGCGCAACATCTTCACCGGCTTTCGGAGCAGGGTCCCCGAGTTTCAAAGGAGCCCGAACAGGACCGTTCAATTCCGCCGTATACGCATCCGTATCGTCTGTCTTTTCTTCCGCAGGATCCGTGTCCCCGCTCTCTGCGGGCTCCGTATCGTCCGGTGTATCGGATTCATTCGGCTGGGAATCATTCCCGATGGCCTGTGCAGGGGTGTCCCCTGCCGGATCATCACTCTCTGCTGCCGCAGTCAGAACTGTCATGTTGAACACGAGCAGCACTGCCAGCAGCGGTGATAACACGTTCTTTATCCTCTTGCCCATAGAAATACCCTCCAAATCGGTTTCCCGGCGAAACGACGCAGAAAACCCGTCAATCGAATTGGACCCGGAAGTTTCATAAATCCCGGGGTCTGCCGCACAGAAAAAATACAGCTTCTTTATTGTAATGCATGTTTATTATAATGCATGTTTTGGCTGTATGGCCGGCGGATTCTGCGCCGGTCAGACACACATCCCGTTTCTGACAAGGCAGGAAGAAATCATTCTGTATTTGTTCAGTTCAGTTTCTCCAGCAGCATCGCAAGTTCGCCGGCAAACTGTTCTCTGTCCCAGATACCGTAAGAAATCCAGTTTCGGATGGCTTCCGTCAGATACTCCGGCTCAAACATCGGATAGACGGCTTTGACATCCTCTTCCGAACAGTTGAAACACAGCTCTCCATCCTTGACAATACCGCCCTTCCATCCGATGGAATAGGCAAGGAAGCTGTAGAGCCACTTATCCGGATTCTCCACACCGACCTTTTTCAGATGAGAGAAAATACGGTAAAAGTCGTCAAGCGTACTGGTCAGCACAAGCAGGTTATGTGTTTTTGACATGCCGTTTCCGCGAAGCCTTGGCGTAGGCTGCCCGGACGCAAACAGCGACAGGATCTCCGATTCCTTTTCCTGCAGATAGGACTTGTAGGCATCCGATCCCCATCTTCTTTCGTTGATGATCTGATGAAGGATTTTTTCAAAATCCGGAACGTAATACACCGTTCTGGAAACCGTCTTTCCTTTTAACATGCCGTATGTGAGAAGATCTTCCTTCATGGAGTGAATCAGATATGCCTCGTTGGTTACGGCAATTGTCGGGAAATGCTGGTTTTCACAGTACTCATTGATCATTCCTATCATTTCCGGCAGACTCATTTTTGAGCGTTCCAGATCGTCAAACACAAGAACAACCTGTTTCCGCTCATGCGCATGCATATCCTCGATCTCCGGCGTGATCGGAATCATATCCATCACATTGAAGGAAACCATGAGATCCGCCGCGGCCCCTGCCACCGGATTCACGGACTTCATAACTGTCCTGAGCGCCGTGAAAAAACCGCCGTTGACGGAATTTGCTTGTTCTTTATTCTTCGCCAGTTTGCCGAGTGTCGGGGAGCACGCATTGATCCATTTTTCCCTGACTGCTTTCTGAAGTGCTTCAACGGTACTCAGACCAAACAGAGAAACGCGTACGATAACATGCGTATCCTTCAGCGCACCTGCGAGCTCTTTTTCAATCAGATGCGTTTTTCCGGTACCCCATTCCCCGGTAAGCATAAACGCCCCAATGGAATTTTTGGATCTGCAGTAATGAACCAGCTCATCCAATGTCGCCATAACGCTGTCCTCCTTTTCGGTTTTAAATATCATAATCTGATTCA
>CAJOLG010000047.1 GCA_905235315.1 uncultured Solobacterium sp.
AATGCATGGCTTTTGATTTACCTCGATCAGGCAATCCGGATGGTAAGAACATTGAGACCGAGAATATTCTGATAACGGATGTCTTCGGCCATGGAATAGACCATGCGGATCCCGACATTCTTTGTGACATCGGAAGAATCCGCAAGCTCCGCGATCTCCTGCGGGTTGAACGGAACACAGTCGTCCTTGAGACGGAGAATCACATCCCCTTCTTTATAAACAACCCGGACATCCACCGAATGTTCCTTCCGGTCTTCCGTAAATCCGTGTTCCACGATATTGGATGCCATTTCCTCCAGAAAGAGTCCGGAGAGATAGGATCTCCGCTCATCCAGCCCTTTCTGTCGGCAGAAGGTCTGAACCTGTTCGGCAACCGTCACTACATCCTGGTTATTGCGCAGCGAAATATCCAGCCGGTCTTCGTCCGGTGCGCCGAAGCTGTCCGGCAGCATCAGAAGCTGATCCATGGTTTTCGGCATTCCATGGTTCACCACGGCTGAAAACAGCAGCGGGTAAACAACCGTCACGATTCCGTTGATAATCACGGCCCAGCATGCGCCGGCGATTCCGACCGCCGGAATGAGAAGCAGATAAAACAGACACGGGCACAGCATTCCGTCGATGATGGAAAGCGAATGAACCAGAATCTGTTTGCCGGAAACCTGGCCGTAGTTCAGCACGACCTGGCAGATCAGACCGAACGGCATGGTGATCGGAATCAGACGGAAGGTAAGCAGTGCCATATTGTATACCGGATCGGTAATATCCTGGAAATACAGTTTCGTAAACGGAACCGCAAGCAGGATCAGCACTGCCGTCACCGCAATCTGGATCGCCAAACATTTCGTAAGCATGATCCGAATGACATCCTTCAGTGTGGTGCGGTCTTCCTCTCCCCAGCTGACGCTCATCAGCATCCGGCCGACCGCAACCATCCCGAGCGGAATCGACCAGAATATCGCAAGCAGGGCATCGCTTGCCTGAAAGGCAGACATGCCTGCGGTGCCGGCATACGCCAGCAGCAGGCTGTTCAGAACGAGCCGGCGCACGGTAAGATACAGCGATGAGGTCGCTCCCGGAAACCCGGTTACCGCAATTTCCGAGAGATCCGGCAGACGGAGTCCGGTGAGTTTGAGTTTCAGAAGCGATTTGCCGGAGAAATAATAGGATAACTCTGCCAGCAGAAAGACCCAGTATCCAAAGGAGGATGCCAGCGCAAGCCCGAATGCCTGCATATGGAATATCCCGACAAACAGCCAGGTAAGCAGCAGGTTGGTGAGGACAAAGAGGCCGGTTGCGGCAGAGGAGCGGGAGCCCTGCAGCTCCAGGGACAGGAAGGCGGTCAGCTGGGTGCTCATCATCATCGGCAGAATACCGACAGCGCAGCCGAGCAGATAGCGGTTGAACACCGCCCGGACTGCCGGATCGGAATTCAGGAACCCCGCAAGATCAAACGTTCCCGTAATGAAGAACAGAACCATTACGATCAGGGAAATCAGCGTGACCACTGTGATGTCCAGGGAAAAAATCTGCTGGGTGCGTTCCATCTGGTTTCCGCCCATATATTTTCCGCACAGGATCACGGACCCGCTCATTAACATGCCTCCGACAGCTCCGAGAAACGAGGTCACCGGCGCATACATTCCGATGGCACTCATAACGTCATTGCCCAGAAGGTTTGACGCAAACAAACTGGAAATGATCCCGTTCAGCGCCGGAATTCCCACCAGCAGGATCTGGGCCGGAAGTAAACGAAAAAACAGTTTCGTTATGATACTGTTGTTATTTGATTCAGCTGTCTGTTTAAGATCCATTGCGCTGCACTCCGTTCGATTAAAAAATGAAGCGTCAGAGACGCTTCACCAGAGTAAGTATATTTTTCCCGTCCCTGCGTTCGTAATGCATTTCATCCATTGACTTTTTGACAAGATATATGCCGAGGCCTCCGATTTTCCGGTCTTCCGCAGAAAGCGTTGTGTCCGGATCTTCTTTGTCAAGCGGATTGTACGGGATACCGCTGTCAATAAAGGTCAGTTTTAAAATGCCCGGTTCTTCCGTTTCCACACGAATCGTCATTTTGCCGGTACCCGGATTGTATGCATACATGCATATGTTTGTGAAAATTTCGTCGACAGCCAGTTCAATCTGCATCCGCGCTGCCATTGGACAGACTGCGTCATCCAGATGAGACGTCACAAATTCCGTCACTGCCGCAAGATTCTTCACCGTTGCCTCGAATTCCATCTCTTCCAAGCTGCCTCCCTCCTTTCACACTTTCCAAGTTCTGCACGCAGGTTACAGTGCCGGATCATTTCCGGCGGAAGATGCGCTTACGCGCTTACGTTCATAATGTCGGAGAATCCGGTAACGTTGAAAATCTCCATGATGGTGTCATTGACATTGATGACCTTCATCTCGCCGACCTTCATCATATGTTTCTGGGTAGAAAGAAGAACCCGAAGTCCGGCAGAAGAGATGTATTCCAGATCCTTGAAATCAAACGTCAGATTGGTAACTCCGTCAAGTTCCTTCGTAAGTTCTTCTTCAAGCTGGGGAGACGTCATTGTATCAAGACGTCCGCTCAGGACCACTGTAAGGTCTGTTCCGTTTTTATCCATTTTGATTTCCATTTCGAATCCCTCCTCTTATATGGCAAGATCATCCAGTTCCGGCAGGTTTTTTGAAAACTCTTCCCGGCACATGGCAATGACCGCGTCTTTGTTTTCTTCACGTACATGCTTCATCACAGAGCAGTAATACATCATTCTCGCGCAGGCCAGCACAACCGCCTTTTTCTTTGCGGTCTCCAGTTCTTCCGGCCTGTCTTCAAAGTAGTACGCCATGATTTTCTCATAGAGTTCCTTTGTGACATCCGGTGACAGCCCGAAGAAACGGGCGGCATCATCTTTGTCGATCCTGGCAAAACCGATATACGGAAGATACATGCCTGCCAGCTCATATACCGTATTGCCGACACAGAGCGTGTCCATATCGATCAGGAGACTTTCCCCATTCTGAATCATAACGTTCTTGATGTGGAAATCCCCGTGCAGCATATGCGGATCATCCGGAATCGCGCTGATCTTACTGTTGAGAGCTTCAAACTCCTCGTCCGACATCAGCCCTGACTTTCGGATGATTTCCATCCGGCGGTTGGAGATTTCCTTGCGGGAAGGAAGCGCTCCGGGTTTCGGCACGGTGGAATGCACGATTTTGAGAAGATCCGCGCTCATCTTCGCGATTTCATCAACACTCTTGACGCCTTCCACAAGCAGATGATGATAGCTGTCTGCGTTCAGCAGTTCATAGACGGATCCATACCGTCCGTCTTCCACCTGAACCACATCAAACGGAATTGCGGTGGGCACCCCGAGCACGAATGCTGTTCTGGCAAGCTCACGCTCCCGTTCGATCTCCGGCAGGGAATCCGGATTGCGGAATACTTTTACAATCGTATCCTCATCATACCGGTATACTACACCGTTGGCGCCTTCTCCGATGATTTCGCATCCCGCCACGGAGAGTTTGCGGAAGGCTTTCTGGACTTTCATCATCTCCGAGAATCCGGTGACTTCAAAAACATCATATACTTCCGGCGCCACATTGATCAAAGTCAGGTCATCCACGGCTTTCTTGAGGCGGAGAATAATGCGAAGGCCGGCACTCGAGATATATTCGAGATCCGTCGCGTCAATTACAATCGACTCCGGGTTTCCGAGATGTTCCTTCACTTCCGCTTCCACTTCCGCCGCATTTCCGGAAGAAATCGAACCATGCGGGATGATCGTCAGTTTTGTGCCTTCCTGTTTATAGGTGATTTCACATTTGACATTCTGAGACGTTGACACGAACGCACCTCCGTTAATTTCAATACAGACTATCTTCTCTTATTATACATTGTTTTGAAAGCGATTCCATCAATCGGTCTTTCGCAGAACATTCTGATTCAGCAGATCCACCTTGGCCGACTCTTTGACCAGCTCCAGCTGCAGCATCGCCAGATTGAACGCAGATACCGCAAATCCGAGCGTTATATCGGCGACCATTGCCATGGTAAGCGCCTGACGCGGAATGCCGAGCTGGGCAAAAATTGCGGTGTAGGTAAGCAGGCCGATGCCGGCTACCGGGGGTGTCGCCGCAATCAGGGCGGCGGTGAGCACCACCGCAATGATCATCCATACCGGGGATACCGACACACCGTAGGCCCCGGCCGCATACAGGGTAATGATCACGCATGCAATACAGCCGGACGGCATGTAAATCACCATGCCGAGCGGAAGCGCATAGTCGGTAAGCTTCTTACTGATCCCGAACCGTTTTTCGCAGAGAATCTGGTTGTCGCCGAAGGCGGCGTCAACCGATGCGTTGACAAAGGCCGCCCGGAAGGAATCCTTCATTTTGGAAACAAGCACCCGGATGGGCACATCAAACTGCCGCGAAACCGAGTAAAGCCGGGCAAACAGCACCGCGATACTGATCACAAGATAGATCAGAATCGGCCGCCATAAGCCGATCAGAATCCGTACCGATCCGTTCCAGATGCCAAGAATCAGCAGGGTGGACACAAAGAACGGCGTGAGGTTGCTGACGCCGCCGGCAATCGTCAGCCCGATGGAATCGGCCTGTTCGACCATCGTCCTGAGACCTGCGGTCTGCGCGGAGTTGGTGATCAGGGCATCGCCGATGATGATCGCCATTGTGATGAGCTGGGGTGAATCGCCTTCGATAAACGGCGTCAGGAAATCATTCGGGATGACGCGGAGCACAAAGTCCAGCAGGCTCGCAAACTGCGTCTTGTCGAGAACCATCGGCGACAGGCTCATGCCGAGCAGGATATAGGAGACTGCCGCTGCGGCTGCGGTAAACAGAACGGTCTCGATCAGAAAGCGGGTGACCATTTCCTTGCCGCTTTTGCCAATCGACGGCAGCATCCCGATGCCGCAGATCGCCGTCATTACGGAAAGAAAGATGACCGGCCCCGAGGTTGCGTTCAGAATCCGCAGGAAGACACTTTCAATCGGGTCAAGCACGGTGCTCAGCACAACCGCGCGCATGGACTGCGGCAGTAAATACCGGCCGGCAAGACCGAGAATCGTGCCGATCAGCACCGAAGACATCAGCTCCATCGCCGGATTGCGGTTGAGATTCTGCAAGCGCAGCTGCAGGACATTGAATCCCTTGCGGTAGTTATATACCGGTGACATACTGAGGCCGGAGTACAGGTTTTCCGCCCAGTCGCCGAGATCGTTCTCACTGCTTACCAGCGGGTTGTACTGTTCTCCCGGCATTGTCAGGGTGATCGTAGGTCTTCCCAAGCGCACATACAGTTCCGCATGCAGGATGGACTCCTCGCCGAAATGATCCTTCCAGCGCAGGATCGCTTCCTCCAGCGAAAACCGCACCCGGATGCGGTTTGCCCGCTCCAGTTTGACAGACTGCAGAAAAACACCGATCTTTTCCGACAGCTCATCGATTTTTTCCGGTGTCAGGGGAACCATTTCATTTATGGGTTCGATCTCGGTTCCGCGGTTCAGCAGTTTCATGTTTGTCAGCCGATTTCCTTTCAAAAACTGTAATACCTTAAAATTATATTATTTATTTTCGTACCCGCACAGAAAAACCTGCGCCATGCAGGTTTGCGGTTTTTGGAACGTTCTTTTCCGGGAAGATCATTTTTCGCGTACCGCATCCGGAATCTTTATGTAAAATAAATGAGATGAAATCCAAGAAAGATTTATTCTGCCTCCTGCTCGCAGAACTTGCACTGATGTTTCTTGCGGCAGAATTCATATTCCGGCTGCTTACCTTTCCGAACCTGTTCAACAGCTCCTTTGACCGTATCACAATGTATACCTTCTCTGCCGCGCTCTTCTTCGCATGGCTGTTTTCCCTTCTGCCGGTAAAGGCCGCAAAGTTCTTCACTGCGCTGGCCGGGGTCTTCTTCGGCGCATATACCATTACTCAGCTTCAGTTTATGAACTTCTACGGCTCGTATATGTCGGTGCGTGCCAGCCTGGACGGGGCCGGACGCATCGCAGAGTTTGCGGGGCAGTTCATCAGCCTGATCAAGCCGGTTTACTGGACCGCGCTCATTGTTCCGGCAATCGTGATCGTGGTCAACTTCTTTGTGAAAGTACAGCGCAGTTCCCCGAAGAAAACGTTTCTCGTCACCCTGTGCGGCTGTCTGCTGATGGAGGGTGCCGCCTTCCGCAATCTGAGCCAGACCGAGTATGTTTCGCTTTATCTTCATCCCCGTTTTATTGACCGCGCCATCCGGGAGTTCGGCCTCGGCCGGTTTCTTCTGCTGGATCTCATCTCGCTCGGAACCGGATCTTCTTCCTCCGAGCTGATCCTGCCGGAGAGCACGCCGGAACCGACGGAAACCCCGGAACCGGAAATCACCGCGGAGCCGGTGATCACCCGCCGGGATACGATCGATGACACCGCATGGAAAGCCCTGGCGGAGGCGGAAACCGACGAGGAGATCCGCACGATCGACAATTATCTGATGAACCGGAAGGTGACGGACTTCAATGAGATGACCGGTGCACTGCGTGACTGGAACGTAGTCTATATCATGATCGAGGCATTTGACTATATGGCCATCGACCCGGAACTCACACCGACCTTGTATCGGATGAAGGAAGAAGGCTGGGACTTCACGCATCACTACACGCCGAAGTTCTCCTGCGCAACCGGGGAAAGTGAATTTGTCTCGGAGGTCTCGCTTGTGCCGCTCTCAGATGTATGCACGCCCAACCAGTATGCCGCAAACGAATGGCCGAGCAGTATCTTCAGTGTATTCCGCAATGCCGGATATTATTCCACCGCCTATCACAACTGGAAAGATGAGTTCTATGACCGCCGCATTCTGTATTCCCACAGCGGATGCGAAGCGTATCTGAACTATGATGATCTGAAGTATGCACAAATCTGGGGATGGCAGTCTGACCTTGAAATGATGGAGCTGACCGTCCCGTACTGGATCGATCAGGATAAATTCTTCACCCTCTACGTTACCAGCAGCACCCACTTCCCCTACGACGAAGGAAGTGAGCTCGGCAACCGGTATCTGAATGAAATCAACGAAGTTCACCCGGAGTATCCGATTGAAGTAAAACGCTATCTGTCCAAATCCATCGAGCTGGATAAATCCATGGCCTATCTGATGGATCAGCTTGCGGAAGCCGGAAAACTGGACAACACCCTGCTCGTGCTCTTCGCCGATCATCATCCGCTCGAGACCCCGCTTCAGACCCTGGCGGATTACGGCGGCGCAGAAGTCGACCGGCTCAACGGCTTTGATGAAGACCGCACCCCGCTCATCTTCTATTCCCCGAATCTCGGCGCACAGAAACTGGACCGGGTCAACAGCACCTTCGATATCCTGCCGACCGTACTGAATCTCATCGGCCTGAACTATGACCCGCGGCTCTATGTCGGAAATGACTACTTCGATGAAGCCTCAAAGCTGGTGATCTTCCCCAACGGAAGCTGGATCACCGATGACGGCGCGTATTATGCATCGAACGATACCCATGATGAAACCCTGAGCGACGCGGAAGTTGCCCGCCGCAATACGGAAGTCAACAATCTCTTCTCTGTCTGCCGTATGATCTACCGCAGGAATTACTTTGCCCTGCGGCCAACGATTCCGTTTCCCTGATCAATTGCGAAATCAAAGCCCGAGGATACACACATCTTCGGGCTTTTCTTCGGTTATTCGACGGTTACCGACTTGGCAAGGTTGCGGGGTTTGTCGATATCGCAGCCTTTTTCCTTTGCGGCATAGTAGGCAAACAGCTGGGTAAGCACTGCCGCCGGAACCGGTCTCAGGGAGGGGCAGATCTCCGGCAGCCGGATCACATATTTGAATTCCTCTGCGCTCATCTCCTCATCCGTAACCAGGATGACTCTGGCGCCGCGCGCCACAGTCTCCTTGATGTTGGAAATTGTCTTGGCCGCAATCTCCGGCTGGGTAGCCATCGCAAGCACGACCGTATTCTTTTCAATCAGCGCAATCGGTCCGTGTTTCAGCTCTCCTGCATAATAGGCATCCGCATGCACGTAAGAGATCTCTTTCAGTTTCAGCGCGCCCTCCAGGGCGGTCGGGTAATCCAGCTGACGGCCGATAAAGTATGCATCCCGCTGATCTTTCAGCATCTTTGCGCACTTCTTCATCACCGGCTCTTTCTGCAGGGTTTCCTCAATGACGTCAGGAAGCCGTTTCAGATCCCGGATCAGGGCGCTGATGCCTTTTACCTTAATGCCGAAGAGTTCGGCCAGCTTCAGAACCAGGACATGGAGAAGAACCAGCTGGGTGGTATACGCCTTTGTGCTGGCCACCGCGATCTCCGGACCGGCCGCAGTATAAAGCACCGCATCGGTCTGCCGCGCAATGGAGGAGCCGAGCACATTGACCACCGCAATGGTGAGACAGCCCTTTGCCCGGGCGAGCTTCAGCGCTGCCAGGGTATCTGCGGTCTCGCCGGACTGGGAGACGAAGATGCACAGGGTATGCGGGCCAACGGCCGGGTCACAATAGCGGAATTCGGAAGCCGGCATGACAAACGCAGGCTTTCCGGTATAGCGCTGGTACAGGCCGGAGGCATAGATGCATGCATGGTATGCCGTACCGCAGGCAATAAACCAGGTTTCCCGGATACTGTCCCAGTCTGCGTTCAGTTTGTCGATCTGCGGCAGGATGACCTTTGTGCCGCGGAAACGTCCCCGCAGGGTTTCCCGGATGGCTCCGGGCTGTTCATGGATCTCCTTTAACATGAAGGAGTCGTATCCGCCCTTCTGGGCTGCCTGAACATCATACGGGAAGTGAATCCATTTCTTCTCTGCCGGTCTGCCGTCGGCCTCAAACACTTCCAGCGAGTCTTTGTTCAGAATTGCGAACTGCCCATCCTGCAGCGGCATGATCTCCTTTGTGTATTCCAGCATGGCCGGCGCATCACTGGCGCAGAAAGTGCCTTCCGCCGACTGTCCCAGCACCATCGGGCTTTCCTTTTTGGCGACATAAATCGTATTGGGTTCATACACGGAGGTGACACACAGCGCATAAGAGCCTTCCAGCCGCCTGCAGGTACGCATCAGCGCTTCCTTCATAACCGGCTTTTTCCGATAGTAGTAATCCAGCAGCTGCACGATTACTTCACTGTCGGTATCGGAGTGAAATTCATACCCCTCATCCAGAAGCTCTTTCTTTAACGCAGCGTAGTTCTCCACAATTCCGTTATGAACTACGGAGATCGTATTGCCCCGGTTCATATGGGGATGGGCATTCATATTGCTGGGAACCCCGTGGGTAGCCCAGCGTGTATGCCCGATTCCGCAGGACTGGTCAAGATCATCGGACAATACCTTCTCCAGTTCACTCAGCCGTCCTTTTGTTTTCCAGGTGCGCAGTTTCTTTGAATTGACGAGTGTTACGCCTGCCGAATCATAGCCGCGGTACTCCAGCTTGGAAAGACCCTGCAGTAAAAACGGCAGGGCAGGCTGTTTCCCTGTAAATCCTGTAATTCCACACATGAAAAAATATCCTCCTGTTTCCGCATGAAAAAACAGTCATGGAGGATACCGAATGGATCTGTTCAGCCGTCACCGACTGGTTTTTCCCATTGTTAAGGCCGTATCAGGCCTCCGGGTCATCCGCCGAATCTTTCGATAAATACCCGGTCCTCGTCACCTGCGGTGTTCCGCAGGCCTGGCGCTACGTTTTGTGTTACAGCTCCATGACGTTCCCATTATACAGGGGATTCCTCTTTCTGTCAGTCTGCGCTTCTTTTTTCATTGAAAGCCGGGTGTGCTTCGCTTATAATAACTTGTGCCGTAAATGCGCCGACTTAGCTCAGCTGGTAGAGCAACTCATTCGTAATGAGTAGGT
Source organism: uncultured Solobacterium sp. (assembly GCA_905235315.1). Classification (GTDB taxonomy): domain Bacteria; phylum Bacillota_I; class Bacilli_A; order Erysipelotrichales; family Erysipelotrichaceae; genus Bulleidia. The sequence goes on from CAJOLG010000047.1 coordinate 9,893, forward strand.
CGTTGGTTCGAATCCGATAGTCGGCACGATAAAACCCGCATATCACTGCGGGTTTTATTTGTCGTTTGTTTCCTGCGAACCGTAAGAAAACGGCGAAGCTCTGTGCTCCGCCGAATTGAAACTCGTACTAATTGCGCTCGAATGTGACCCAGTCTCCGTTCCGGTCGGCGAACCAGAGATCATCATCGATCCGGTACCAGGTATAGGTGCCGTCACTGACCGTTTCATAGACATCATAGGTACGGCCGCTCTGTGCCTGACCATGGGTTTGTCTGTATTCGGCCCTTCCCGGAGATTGAGCTTGTCTACCTTCACGGTTGCGGTTCCGATCACGACCGGCCCTTCCGGAGTCGGCTCAGGTGTGGGTTCCGGGGTGATCTCCGGAGTCGGTTCCGGGCTCTGTTCGGGCTCGGCAGTTTCTTCCGCCGCAGGTTCATTGATTTCTTCTTCCGGCGCTCCGTTATTCGCCGACGGAGCACAGCTGCGCATGCCGAACAGAATAAGCGCAGCCAATACAAGCACCCCAAGGATGCCCGGAATCACCTTGGCCCATACAGGCAGGCCCCTGCGTGCTTCTTCTGCGGGTTCCGGCGCAGCCTTCACAGTCTCCTTCCCTGACTCTGCTTCCGCAATGGGTTTGCCGGTCATCGGATCGAAGCGCTTCTGCGGCTTTTCTTTCGGCTCCGAAGGTTCTTCTGCCTGGAGCGGCTCCCCGGTCATCGGGTCAAACCGTTTCGCATACACCTGCGGTTCCACTTCCGCAAGCGGTTCACCCGTCTTTGGATCAAACCGTTTTTCGGGCTCGGGTTTCGCTGTCTCTTCGCGGAATCCGAACTTCAGTTCCGGCTCCTCTTCCGGGGTTTCTTCCTTCCCTGCAGAGTCCTCCGCGATCACATTCACAATCTGTGTTGTGGACAGGTTGTCCTGCGGAATCCCGGCTTCATAGCCGGCTGTTTTCATTTTGTCCGTCAGGTTCGCAGCCAGCGCACGGTCAAAAACCTCTGCACTCTGAAGTGCGGAGTTATCCGCGAGCGTCTCACGAAATACCTGGAATAATGTATTCCGGCGAGCCAAATCATCCTCGGCAGGCCCGCCGAGAGCGCTGTACATTTCACTGAGTGACGGTGAAAACAGGTGAATCAGTTCCCGCACCGCTTCATTGCGGGCGGTACTGTCACGTTCTGTTTTTATCGTATTGAGCAGCTCTTCTGCCCGTTCCATGTTTTTCTCAGCCATGTTGTATCTGTCCTTGCTTTGTATTAATTATAAATTCATTTTTTCGAAACAGGCTGTTTTTCAAACAGCCAGCGTTCAAGATAATCCGCAAATCCGTCTTCCCTGCAGGAAAACCGCGTGATATCATCCGCACATGCTTTCGTGTCTTCGCTTCCGTTGCACAGGCATACACCCCATCCTGCTTTCTCCAGCATCGGATTGTCATTGGATGTATCTCCGAACGCAAGAATCTCTTCCGGCGCATACTCCCCGGTTTTCTCAAGCTGATCGATTGCGAACCCCTTGGAAATCCTGGGGTCCATGAATTCAATCAGTGTGCTCTGTGTTTTGAACGCCGCATACTCCGGATCGGGATGTTCTGCCAGCCAGGCCTCTGCCCGGGCTGTCTCCTCCTCGCTCATCCGAAACATGATCTTCGCATTTTCCTCGGCCCAGAGTTCCGATCTGTCCTTTGCGATGACGATTTCGCGGCCGGATGTCCGGGATGATTTCTCAATCATCGCATCATGCTTTACGGCAAGCAGCTTCTGATGCCAGTACATAAACGGGTTGGCCTCAAACTGTGCCATCACATCCATGGCTCTTTTCAGTGTGTTTCTGGAAAGGCTGTAATACTCGCGGAATTCCTTTGTCCGTTCGATATACAGCTCCGCCCCGTTCAGGCCGATCAGAATATCAAACGGAAACGAAAATCCCCAGTCCGGCGCATAGTGAATCAGCTCTTCATACGGACGTCCGGATGCGATTCCGAAGGCATATCCCTCTTCGTGCAGCCGGGTGATATCTGCTTTCGTCCGCGGACTCAGTATCCGGTCCCAGTCATAGAGTGTGCCGTCCACATCGCAGAGTACCAGCCGGATCTGTTCTGCCTTCGGTCGTTCCTTTTCCATATCCGTGTTCCTTTCCTCAAAAACGAACATCCTGCAGAAGGATGCCCGCCTTTTATAGTAATCGCTGTCCGCAAAGAATTACAGAAGATTTTTCAGCCCTGCCGCCCCGTAGGAATGCAGACCGGGCATCAGGGTATTGACGCCGATAAAGGTAAAGAGCACGACCGGAACAGCGGCGATTGCGAATACCGCCATGCGGTGTCCCCGCCATTTGCGGTTGAGCCGCAGATGGAGAAATACGCTGTACAGCAGCCAGGTAATCAGAGCCCATACCTCTTTGGGATCCCAGGTCCAGAAGGAAGACCATGCCTGCTCTGCCCAGATCGCCCCCGAAATGATCGTCACCGTAAGCAGTAACAGACCGAGTGAAATCAGCCGGTAGATCATAAAGTCGATGTCTTCCAGCTCCTGCCCGCTGTGCCCGTTCTTTTCGGCATACAGATACCGGATCCCGGCTGCCCCGGCAAGCACAAAGCAGGCATATGAGAATGCGGCGGTTCCGATGTGGAAGACAAACCACACACTGCGCAATGCGGGCATGAGTTCATTGATTCCCCTGGGCTGGAAGGCCGCATAGGAAAGAATCAGGAATACCATCGGAATGGCGGCGGTAACCAGCCAGTCGGCTTTGACCCGCTCTTTGAGAATAATGAGAATCAGCGCAATCCCCCATGCGAAGGTCGCCGCAAATTCAAACTGATTCGACATCGGGATCCGCCCGGCTTTGAGGCCGCGGGCGAAAAGATACAGCGTGCTGGCAGCGAACCCCGCAAGGAATATCCGCCATGCATACTTCCGATAGGTCTCTTTCTGAAATGCGGCGCCGAGAAACTGCAGGATCATCGCAATGAAACAGAATACCAGCCCGGCAAAGAACAGTGCATCAAGCATGTGTGTTTTCCTCCTTGAACAACCGATGTTTCAGTTCTAACAGTAACTCCTCGTTCCGGCCTGTCACCGTACATCCATCTTTACTTACCAGTACTTCCACAGGCCGCACAAAGAAGATCAGATACAGGCCTGCCGTCAGTAACAGGACCGAGATCAGCAGACACAGATTGATTACCGCCGGCGCGCGCTTGATCCGAAGACCCGGATACTCCACCGGCTCATCAAAGCAGAACGTCAGCCCGCCGATCTCCACGGTATCGCCCGGGAATGCCAGCATCTGTTCACTCGCTCCGCCGTTTCGAAGCACAAATACATAAACCGGGTTCTCATAATGCCCGCTGGTTGAAGTGATCAGGGTCAGCGCTCCGGTTTCATCCTGCTGGTAGCCCGGATAGAGATCGTCAAACCAGATTCCGTTCTCCCCATCGGCAGAGAGAAAGTCCTGCGGCTCCACATAGAAGGAGTCCCGGTGGCCGCTCTCGTCCCGGACGGTGATCTTCCCGATCGTACCGTAGGTCTGCTGGTATACTTTGTAATCTCCCATCGTTACCGGATGATTGACACTGACTCTGCGGATCCCGGAAGATCTCCCGTCTGCCAGTGTGATTTCAATTTCGCTGGCATAATCCAGCCGGCCGCTTTCATCTTCAATCGAGAAGCTGTCGACCCGGATGGCTGTGCCGTCGGAAAGATAAATCGATTCCCCGGGATAACAGGTCTGATCCGTGATTTTCGGAATGATTGAGCCAAGCGCCCAGAAGACCACCGTCAGAAGAATGCCGAAGTGAAGCAGAACGGAGCCGTATCTTCCCGCGTTTCTTCCGGTATACCGGGTCACCCCGCCGTTGGTCTCGGCTTTGCACTGTATTCCGTCCAGGTATGCCCGCACGGTTTCTTCCTGCCCTGCTTCAAATTTCAGTGCAGGGGTGAATGAAGACGGAACCGCAGCGGGGGCGGTGCTCTTCTTCAGCTGCCGGTATGTGCATACCGCAAGGTTTCCGCCCAGCAGAATGACCAGGGTCAGAAAATACCAGCTGGAAAACACCTGATGGAGTTTCAGGCCAAAGATCACCTGATAGAAATCCGGATAATTCCGGACGTAAAACATCATTTCATTGTTCTGCGGAATCAGGGATCCGGCAAGCGAAACCAGAATGATGATTCCCAGCAGAATCAGGCCGAACCGCATGGATGTAAGATACCGATATACTTTTTTCATCAGAACTCCCTGTATTGTTTCCCGGCTCCTAGTTCTTTTCCAGGATTTCATGATTCAGAAGCTTCAGATCATCCGCCTGAAGCGCAATTTCAAGATGCATCGTCAGGACACGGAACGATGTGGTGAAAAAATCCATGACCGTCGCAAGGGCGACCGCGATCGCAAGCCCCTGCTGGGGGATTCCCATCTGCGCCAGCATCACGGCGAGGCAGGAAATGGTGCCTCCCGCCACAGGCGGAACCGACATGGAAAGCAGACTTGAAACGAACCATACGGTGAACCACCATCCGATATTGACCTGCACCCCGAAGTATTCCGCAAGGAATGCGGTATTCAGCACAAAGATCAGCGAGGCCTGTCCGGCAAACAGAATTGTCCCGATCGGAGAACTCATGCGGTTAAAGGAAGGGTCAATTCCCAGCTTTTTTTCGTTGGTCTCCATTCCATGCGGAAGTGCCGCGGCACTCGACGACGTAAAGAACGCGATCAGAAAGTCCGGAATCAGTTTCGGCAGCACCACAGAAATCCTGACCCGGAGTTTCATACAGGCCACGACAAGATACACGGCTGCCGATACGAAGCACAGCACAATGCACAGAAGAAGCGGTTTTCCGAAGCGGAAAAAGAGATCCACACCGCCGGTCCAGAGCTGGCTGACCAGAGATGAAAAGATAAAGACCGGCAGGAACACACATACCGCCGTTACACAGCGCATTACAAGCGTATAGAGTTCTGTGATCAACGTGCGCAGATGAGCGGTCTGGCTTCCGGACACCACAAGAATCGTCCCGACCATTCCCGCAAGCACAACGATCTGCAGGGTATTGCCTTCCAGAAAGGGTTTGATCGGATTGGACGGAAGAATTCCGAAGAGCAGCGAAAGAATCGAATAAACCTGACTTCCCGCCCCGCTGCTGCCGGAGGCAAGCGGGAAACAGAAGCGTGCGATGATGGTAAACGGTACGCAGAGGGCGAAGGACATGGTCACAAACCTTACCAGCATCCGTTTTCCAACTTTTCCGAGAACTGACGCATCGTCGATGCCGCAGATGCCGCTGATAACCGAAAGAAAGACCATGACACCGATAAAGGTATTCAGAAGATTCAGAAATCCGCCGGAAAGAAACGACAGACCGTAATCGATGATCCCGGTGCGGACAGCCGAAGGAATCAGCGGGCCGGCAAGCCCGACTGCGATTGCGGCCGCAATGCATCCCAGCATCAACTGTTCCGGACGCATATGACGGCGGGACACCCGCTGGATCAGCTCGTTTTCCTGATTGCGCCAGCGCCATTCCGGCTCGAGACCCAATTGCGGCATCAGGATTCCCCGAAGTTCCGACACCGCGTCTTCCGGGGTTTGCGTGGGGTCAAAGCGCTCCCCGCCGTAACGGACCACAAGGAAAACCGATCCGGAACGCTGAATCAGCCGGAGCACTGCCTCCGGCGGCTGTTTATTATACCTGCGGACCGAATCCAGAAGCTCCTCCATCAACAGGCGGATGCGAAGAATATCTTTATGTTCTGCTTTGACTTCCTCCAGCCAGTTCTGAATGGTTTCCGATGCTTTGTCCACTCCCTGTCTGTCGAGAATCACCCGTTCTTCCCGTTTCATACGGCGCCCCCTTCCTGTCTGCACTGTAAAAAATTATACATTGTCCGGCGGGTTTCCGCAGGAAAGACGAAAAAAGCGGGTCGCCCCGCTTTTTCGGTTTTGCGTTATGCGCCGAGAATCCCGTTCAGTTCGCCGAGATACTTCTCCGCTTTATCCAGGCAGTCCGCCGCAAGGGTCTTGTTGTGGGCGCCTTTGCCGTTTTCCACAAACACAAAGTCCCAGTACCACTGTGCGGAGCGTGCGAGATCTCTTGCCTGCGCCAGTTCTTCTTCACTGAGCGTTCCGGCTTCCACTGCCGCCGCAAGTTTGTCATTCGCGTTGGCAAGATCCTCTCCGATGGCATCACAGCGGGTTGTGACTTCCTCATGGATCGCTTCCACCGCTGAGGCGATATCACCGTGACAGGTGTTGCAGGAGGCGAGGACTTCCGGATTGTCGAGCGGGGAAGACCAGTAATGATTTGTGAATTCGGTACCGTCTTCCGCAACTGCGGTGCCCATATGGCAGGTGACGCAGCTCATATCCGGATGGATGCCTCCGGCTGCGGAGATCGTCTCAAATTCCGGATGCTGGGTCTTCAGCTTGCGGACACCGGTGGTTTCATCCACCCAGTCGGCGTACGGATTGTTGTCCGCATCGAGCAGGTTGTTGTAATACTCCAGGATTTTATCCGGTGTCGCGTTTTCAAGTCCGACATAGCCAAGCGTTGTCGCCTTGGTGTCGGGGTCGAAGTAATACTCACTGTGGCACTGGGCGCAGCTGAGCGTCTGCGCATTCTGGGAGCTGAGGTCATCCGCCAGCGCATCGGCGAGATAGGTATGCGTGACATACAGCGTGCCGGGTTCATTCTGATGGCAGTGGAAACAGCCGAACGAATCCGTGAGCTGCGCTTCCATGTCTTCAAATGCCATCGCGTATGCACTGTCGCCGTCATTCAGCGCTTTTGCGGTGAAGTCACTGGTCTTGCAGGTAAAGCAGTTCGCAAGCTTGTGCGGACGTCCGGTGCTTGTGACATCCTCCACCACAAAGGTATGCCCGCGGGCGCTCTCATACTGGATCGCAAAGCCATACCCTTTGTACAGGGTTGCGATATACGGATGCGCTTCAATGTAGCTGTGGTTCTCCTCGTTTGCGTCATTCTCCGCGTAGGTGCGGAACTGATTCGGATACTGGGCTTCCCAGTCGCTTGCTTTGGTTACGGTAATGCCCGTTCCGCTCTGCGCGATGATCGGGGCCACCACATTGGTGACCAGTGCAGGCGCGCTTTCCGCAGCCGCTGCAGGCTTCGGATTGGCGGCTTTGCCCGCATTATTATTCATCACCGCAAGCACACCGGTTAAAACAGCCGCAGCCGCAAGTGCAGAAAAAAGTTTCAGTTCATTCTTTTTATTTGTCTTGTTATCCATAAACCTGATCTCTTTGTAATTAAATATTAGCGGAGCGAAGCGGGGTTCGTCAATTATATAAGGATGTCTGTGACGGAATAAAATGCAAAAACCCGCATTCCGCGGGTTCGTTTGCTTAATGGGTTTCGCGCTTCGTTCCGCCCGGTTTCCGGGAGGTGAAATCCTCCTCAATGGACTTCTTCCACGAACCGTCGACCCGCTTCCCGGATTTGCGCATCGCCCCGACCGTATTACTGATGACGCTGAAGTTCAGATTGACGCCGGACGCATCGCAGTTGTAGGTTGCGGCACGGTCTTCTGAGATGCCGTATGCGCGGGCGGTTTCCACCGCATCGATGTTTGCGCCGAGGAAGAGAAACTCCCACCCGGCAGCCGTCTGTTCCTTCACCATCTTCTTTACCTCATCACTCGTATACTTCCGGCTGGCATTTTCCATTCCGTCGGTTGTGATCACAAAGATGGTTTTTGCGGGCACATCCTCTTTGCGGGCGTATTTGTGAATGGTGCGGATATGGCGGATCGCATCCCCCATGGCATCAATCAGCGCCGTGCATCCCATGGGGACATACTCTTTTTCCGTCATCGGGTTTACGTTATCCAGCGGTACCCGGTCATGGATCACCTCGCTGGAATTACTGAAGAGAACGGTGGAGATCAGCGCTTCTCCCTCTTCCTTCTTCTGCTTTTCGATAAACGAGTTATAGCCGCCGATGGTGTCTTTCTCCAGTCCCGACATGGATCCGCTGCGGTCGATAATGAATACGATTTCTGTAAGGTTGTTTTCTTTCATCTTCAGGTTCCTCCTTTGTGCTTACACCTGCATCATAGGAGGTTCTGCCTGTTCAAAGGTCGCCTGGGAAGCGACATTTGAGCCGGCACACCATAGCAAAACTGCGGCAGTACCGCAGTTTTTGTCTGTTCATATTTCTTTCAGTCTGTGAAAGACCGTAAGATCTATGTTATTCCATCAGAATGAATATCCGAACAGGTTATTCGCCGTATTTTTCTTTCAGCATTGCCATGATCTCAGGTGTGCCGATCTTACGTCCGTCATAAGTGTAAAACACATTCTCCTGATCCGCCGGACCATAGTTGCTGAGTTCGACTTTGTCGATCGGGAGATACGTGATCAAAGCAACCGCAATTGCGTCTTCTCTTGAGAAGTTGTCAAACTCCGGAAATTTTCTGTGAATATATTCATACATTTCCGCGAGTTCCTCTTCTGTACCGCCGTTAATGAACCGCAGCAGTTCAGCAGGTATCTGTTTCTTTTCTGTCATTTTCGTTTCCTTTAACAAATCATATTCTCTTGTAATCAATATCCGGTAACAGTACCGGCGATGCCGCAGCACCGCACTGTTGAACCTTGTATTTTTATTATACCATTGTTTGTTCTGCGATACAGAGCGGCCTCAGAACAATGGTATAATGCGTTCTGTCGATTGTTCGGCATGCAAAATCGTCAACAGCATACAGAGATGAGGAAGTGATCATGATGAACAAAAACAGGATACCGGTATATCTTCTGATCGTTTTATTTATATGTGCTCTGGTGATCGGGATGACTGTTTCCAATCAGACAGAGAACGCTGCCGAAGAGCCATATGTTGTCTATGAAGCGGTTTTTCTGGACACATCGGAAATACTTGAAGTATTTCGGAATATCCGCGGTGAAGAAGCACCATATGCGCTTACTCCGGAAGACTATCATATTACGTTCGCCTTTCTGCCGCCTGCCGCTTCATACGAACTTTACGGCACGAAAGTCATTGCCAATGGAATATCTTATAAAGCCGGCGATGTTCAAAAAGATGATGGCAGTTTAACACAGAATGAAGGACTGCTTGTAAAACTGCAATCGGACGATCCTGAATTCAGACAGCTGATCAATTCCATTCATACCCAGCCATGGCATATCACCGGATCATATTCCGAAAAGCCGAAATATACCGTCCAGCTGGATTTTTCCGATGCGAAACCGGTCATGTTTGCGATCACCGGGACATTCGGTGCGTATATGAGCGATGGTTCATTTCGATTCACGCCGGAAAAAACAGCCGCTTTTTCAGAGTCGGAAGCCAAAGAAGAAGATGGCAATTCTTCCGCAGAGATCACTCTGTATCTCGATGATGTTCATAACAACAAGATATATACCGACGCATCGGAAGAAAACATTCAGAGCTTCACGGAACTGTTCGATCTTCTGTATGGCCAGTCTGACAGTACCGATGACTTACTGATATTGAAGGATGGTTTTGATTCTATCCAGGAAGGCCAGCTTTGCCATGCCGGCAGATCGCTCAGTTTTCTGAATCAGACAGTCATTTTCGAAAACGAAACATATAAAAACGCCTGGTATCTGGAAGTCTTTTCCAAAGAAAACAATGAGAGAAAATGTATCATTCTTCCACAGGAAAGCAGATATGCGCAAATGCTGAAACTGCTTCTTGATCATATGCATTATCCGGAATTGATCGAGGAACTCGAGGCCGGAAAAACAGATTGAATCCATGTCGGGAAAGAACGGGGAATCCGCACTGTTTCAAAAAATGAAAAGCGCATATTTCCCCGTTGTTTTCATGCAGTGCTTGAAATACCCGCCGCTTAGGCTTCCAAGGCAATCTGTTTGATCGCACAGTTTAGTCTTCCGTGTAGTCACAGTATGTCTCATTGCGTCAAAAACGGCATTTGCCCGTTTTGTGTCCTGTCATACTTCGCTTACCTGCGCTATGTTCAAAGCAGAAAGGAGCTCTGAAACATGAACCTTGTAAAAACCGGACAGTTCCTTCAGGAACTCAGAAAAGAAAAAGGGCTGACCCAGGAACAGCTCGCGGCTGAAATGGGAGTCACACGGCGCACCGTTTCCCGCTGGGAGACCGGAAACAACGCACCGGATCTCGATATCCTGATCGAACTCTCCGATTTCTATGATGTCGACCTGAGAGAGATCCTGAACGGAGAAAGGAACAGCGAAAGTATGAATGAAGAAATGAAAGAAACAGTATTGCAGGTGGCTGAATACAGCAACAATCGAGACTGACGAAAACGATGCATTGGCTCTTTATCGCCGGTTTCATCGGACTCGCGATGTATATGGCGGTCGATCTGCTGGGGCTGGACTCTACCAAGCCTTATGATTTCATAGCCGGTTTCGGACTCGGTATCGCATTGGGCGATGTGATCCTCGGTATCATCTTTACAAGCAGATACACCGCAAAGATCAAAGCATTCAAGATGCGTCTTCTGCATAAGGCCTGAAAGAACAAAAGAGTTTGAAAAAAGCGCAGATTATTACACAGTCTGCGCTTTTTGAGTGTATCAGTTCTTTTGATCCTGTTCCTGATGGATCTCTCTCATGCCTTCCACCTGGTCGCAGAGTTCTTTGACCGAGCAGGCATTGCAGTCGTTGATGACCATTCCTTTGAGGATAT